>JBAXWR010000226.1:0-11848 GCA_037128295.1 Mariniphaga sp. | reverse complement strand
ATTTATGATTTTATTTCTTTTCTTACTGAAAACCAACAATCTATGGTTAAGATACCAATAAATACGATTACAGTAACATAAGAAAAGGGTATTTCTGTTCAAAGGTAAAATCTCATAACATATTTTACGGAATTTACCTGAAAGATAATGAGTTGAAAATTTTCAGAATTTTACATCAACAAATGGATATTGAATCAAGACTCAGTGACTAAAAGATAACTGATAGATATAGAATAACATAAAAAATGACCCACCAAATTATCATTGTCCTGATTTTGACATTTTTGATCAACCTGATCACAACCTTATCCTATTCGGTTAGGATCGTGGGTATCAGGACCGGGAGGATAGCGGTATCGTTCGCGTTGTTCAACATCCTGGTATTGATCTCAAGAACTGCCTATGGATTACAGGCTCCGTTATTGGCAAAAACAGTTGAAAATAACATCTATTCCGGACATGGACCAAATTTGCTCGATTTCAGGTTAATCATTCTCTCTTGTTCGGTGGCAACAATTATTGGTGGATATATGATCCCCACTTTTCAAAGGATATTGTCGATAGCCGTTGAGAAGTTCAGTATCTATAAAACGGTTCCGAATTTGCTGATGCATAGTTTTTCGAAAAGCGGGATTGTTTCGATAAAGGATAACCTGGTTGTCCCAAATCCCAAGAACATTAGGTCCATTACTTTGGACAAAGATTTTCCATGGAGAGTATTTGTGATGAACGTAATTGCGGTGGCGATCATAACAGTAGGGGTCTTGTCCTCATTATACGCCAGTTACCTGAACCCTGATTTCAGGACAACTGCAAGTAGCTTATCATCAGTAATTAACGGATTTTCTACGATTTTGATGTTTATTTTCATTGATCCGTATTTGTCGATCATGACCGATGATGTGGTATTGGGAAAAACAAAAGAGAGCCTTTTTAGAAAGTATATTGTTTATATGGTAATCGCCAGATTGATCGGAACCATAATTGCTCAATTGATCTTTATTCCGGCTTCTGAGTTTATTGCTTGGATAGCAGGTATTATTTAAGAAGTCGAATAGGGAAAAATAATACTTTTGAACCTGTTAAACGACATTTTCGCATCTGCTTTTCAATCAAAAATTCCATCAATTAATTGTTTTTCATATTTATTCAATTTACTTTTGGGGAAACATTCAATAAACCGCTGGTATTTAACCATTCTTTGGAAACACCAACCTGACCCGGATAATTTAGTTTCTACTAACAACTAAAACTGGTTAATATGAAAAGGACAACATTATTCTTGGTAGCAGTAGCAGTGATTTTAGGAATTAACCTTTCAACAAGAGCCCAGGTTGCAATCAACTCAACCGGCGATGCCCCCAACAGCAGTGCGATGCTTGATGTAAGTTCATCAAACAAAGGGTTATTAATACCCTATGTAGCCCTTACTGATCCATCTGATGCTACAACAATACCATCTCCTGCGATTAGTTTATTGGTTTACAATTACACAACAAGAAGTGGACTGACACCCGGTTACTATTATAATTCAGGTACAACATATGCACCGGTTTGGACCAGGCTTTTAACCGAAATGGCAGATGGCTCTGAAACAAGAGTAACATCCGGAACAAATGTGACCGTTACAGGAACAGGAACAGCGGGTAACCCATATATAATAAATGCAGAAGGTCCTGCAAAACTTGAGGTTGGATTAGTTTATCAGGGAGGTATTATTTTTTGGCTGGATGCAACAGGGCAGCATGGTTTAATAGCTGCATCAGACGACCAAAGCACAGGGATAACCTGGTACAATGAAATTTATAGATATACCGGTTCCACTGGCGATGGTTTGTATGCCGGTGCTATGAACACCGCTATGATTGTATCTCTACAAATGTCAGATTACCAGGGAGGGAATTTTGCGGCTAAAGTTTGTGCCGATTATACCTATACTTATGGTGGGGTTACTTATGGAGATTGGTACCTTCCTTCAAAATATGAGCTGAATTTACTGTATTTGCAAAGGGCTATTGTTGGTGGTTTTGCCAATACCTACTACTGGAGTTCCACCGAGGTTAGTTCCAACTTCGTGTGGGGTCAGTCCTTTGAAAATGGCAACCAGGGAGCGGGTGGTAAAGAATATACTTCAACCAGGGTGCGTGCTATCCGGGCTTTTTAAATTTTGTTTTAAGGGAAAATTCAGTATATTTGGTTTAGCTTATAGTCGCTAAAGATGAAAACAGAATTGACAAAACAAGATATCCTGGAACTGCTTGACAGACAGTCCAGAGAGTTTCATTCACGGCTTTTGGAATCAGAAAAAAGTCTTGAAAAAAACATGGAAAAAAGCCGAAGGGAGTTCGACAAACGGCTTGGGGAGCTGGCTGGGACATGGGGAAAGTTTGTTGCTGAAATGGTTAAACCCAAGATAATTGAACTTTTTAAAGAAAAGGGGATTGAAATACGGGCAGCCTTGCAAAATGTAATGGGCTTTAAAGGTAATGAAAGATACTATGAAATTGATTTACTATTAATTAACTCGGAGGTTGCAGTAGCCGTCGAAATCAAAAGTTCTCTGGGTGTCGATGATGTGAAGGAGCACCTCGATCGTTTGGAGAAAATTCAGAAGGTGCAACCTGAACGTGTAAATTTAGGTGGGGTCACGCTTTATGGAGCAGTTGCCGGTATGATCATAGAAAATGATGCTGACCGGTATGCTTACAAAAAAGGGCTGTTTGTTCTCCGGCAGAAGGGTAATCTTGTTGAAATTATAAATGATGATAAGTTTGTTCCTGCGGAATGGAAAGTTGAATATTAATGTAAACCATACTTTTTGACCCTTTCCTTGAATGAAAGTTTTCAAGCCTAATGTAACAAAAATAGAAGTTACTAAATATAAAATCACCTCCTATTGATTTGTTATATATTTAATTAATTTTACAAAATATATCTACTTATTAAATGATTCGTCAGACTAAAAAAATAATCTATGGGAACAAATGACATAATGCGGTTGTTATCAATTGATGACAGAGGCATCGCTGCGGAAATCAAGGACCTTCTTGAAGAATCTGAAATCTATACAATGCTGGTTACAGACAATCCTGCATCCTCTTTCATGGGTACCTATTTTGGAATAAACCCCTCAGAAATCATTGAACTCCAAATAAATAAAAATGACTACCGACGAGCAATTGAGATACTCAATGATAGTCCCTATAAGGAACTGGTTAGTAACATATAGCAAAGCAGCATTCAGCCGACTGGCTAAAGGCGCATCGAACTTACCTATACAAAAAATACCTTTTTGCCTTCTTCCGGAATGGCTCAATATCTTTGTTCCACAATGGTAAAATGGAAGTTACCTGGAAAGTTTTGGTAAACTCCAGCCTTACCTTGTCGGTACCGCACACCTTATCGAACATGTTCAGCCTCGATTTTTCGCACAGTTCAAAAACATTCTTACCGGGCCAGAGTTTGTGGCACTCTTGCAGCACCCAGAATTGCACGAGCGACAATTCTGCACTTTTGTAATCGGTAATGTGTACCTGAACACCATGTACCACCTTTTCTTTCGACACACTATAATAGGGCGTAAAATGGATTGGTCGGAAAAGTAAACCCTGCAATTTAAGGTTATTCATGCTTTGTGCAAGGGAGTCTGCATTGATCCATTCGGCAGCAAAAAGTTCAAAAGGCAAAGTATAACCAACCCCAATACTGAAAACATACAACTCACCCAAAATGCCTGAGATCGGATAGAAAATAGGTGAATCGCTGTGCGGAATATGTGGGGAAGATAGGACCCATGGAAGACCAGTCTCTTCAAAGGTCATCTTCCGTTTCCAACCTTTCATGGGGATTACAGTCAATTTGCATTTGATTTTGTTGGCCAGCAAACCCTCTTCATTGAGATAAGTGGCGAGTTCGCCAACAGTCAATCCATGAACATACGGAATCGGAAACTGGCTGACAAACGAGGTAAATGCCGGTTCAGTCAGACAACCTTCCATTTTTAGGCCACCCAACGGATTTGGCCTGTCGAGCACCACAAATTCAACGTTGTTCTCAGCGGCGGCTTCCATGGCCAATCCCAACGAACTGATGTAAGTATAGGACCGTGACCCAATATCCTGAATATCGTAAACTAACACATCTATACCCTTCAACATTTCAGGAGTCGGTTTCCTTGTTTTTCCATAAATACTGAAAACGGTCAAACCTGTTCCGGGATCTTTAAAATCCGAAACCGTGGCACCAGCTGAAAAATCTCCCCTTACACCATGTTCCGGTCCGTACAAAGCCACCAATTTCATTTCCTTAGAGTGAAAAAACAGGTCCACTGTCGATTGCAGGTTGTGGTCAACACCCGTTGGATTGGTGATCAATCCAACCCGTTTTCCTTTGATTGGGGCAAAGTCCTGACTGATCAGAACTTCCAATCCCGTTTTTACTATGCCTGCCAATAGCGGAGCAGAAAACAAGGAAAATATAAGGGCAAACAGAATTTGCCTGGAATAATTATTTTTCATCGTTCGGAAATATTAAAGTTTGGAATTGATCCAAAATGTTTACTTTTAAAATTGTATTATCGCTATCGTAAAAGTAAAAAAGATATCCTATGAAACGACTTTGGAACTGCATCTTTCTAATTATTTTGATTTCAGTGTTTAGTTGCGGCAAACCTGCGACAAAAAGTTATACACCACAAGACATCCAGGAAGCCTTCCGCGGGGGGCAGTATTCATTTGCCACACATTTAACCGATTCACTTATTAATAGAGGCAATGCAGATTCCTCAACTATCGCAAATCTTCTGTCGATGAAAGATATGGCAGACAGGGTTTTGTCCGATTTTAGATTGTCTGATAGTACCGTCAATGCCCGTCTGACGAAAGAGTTTGGGACGTACTCGACGGAAGAAAAAGAAATGTGGGAGAAAAACAACTGGCTTGAATATAGGCTGATCGACGGAAAGAAGCTCTATTTTAGTCGGGCAGTCTCCAACCTTAAATTGATCCTTGCAAGCCGTCAACCTGCAAGATTGGGTGCTGCTTCACCAACGACAGATCCTTTTTCCATTTTCTGTCTCGACCATTCCCGAAAGGTGATTGCTGAATCGTCAACAGGAAAACCGGTGGTGCCACAAAATTTGAAGATAACCTACAGTTTGACAGTTGATGCCGATGCAGTTCCTGATGGGGAAATCATCAGATGCTGGATGCCATGGCCAAAAGAATCGCATAATCGGCAGGCTAATGTTGCTTTTCTGAAATCTGTTCCTGAAAACCATTTTATTTCTCCCGATTCAGTCGGACAACGTTCGGTTTACATGGAGCAGAAAGCAATTAAAGGGAAGCCAACTCTTTTTGAAATTGGATTTACATATCAGCCTATGGCTCAGTTTTTTGATCTTAATCACCTTAAAATCCTGCCTTATGATACAACTTCCCAGGTTTTTAAGAAAAATACAATCGAACAACTTCCTCAGATTGCATTCTCCAACGAAATTAAATACCTGTCCGACAGTATAATAGGAGGCTCTAAAAAGCCTATCGATAAAGTTAAAAAGCTTTATTACTGGATCAACGACCACATCATTTGGACCGGTGCGCTTGAATACAGTATCATCTCCGATATTCCGGGGTATGTTCTGCACAACCGGCGTGGCGATTGTGGGATGCAGACCCTGTTATTTATGACAATGGCACGCTATCAGGGCATACCAGTCAAATGGCAGAGTGGTTGGATGATGCATCCCGGTAAGGTCAACCTCCACGATTGGGCTGAGGTCTATTATGAGGGTGTTGGCTGGGTTCCGCTCGATATGTCGTTTAACCTTCAGCAATCGGCTAATCTTACGGAAAAGGAGTTCTATATCAGTGGGATAGATGCTTACCGTCTGATTGTTAACGATGCCATCAGTAGCGAGTTTGTTCCCACGAAGAAATTCCCCCGCAGCGAGCCGTATGATTTTCAACGCGGTGAAGTGGAATGGCGTGGCGGTAACCTTTACTTTAACAAGTGGGATTATCATATGGAAGTCGCAAGAATGAATGAATGAAAAATGAAAGAATGAAAAATGGAGAATGGAAACCGGAGACCGGAAATTTCGGGTATTTTGGCTACTTCGAAACATCCTTTAAGTAGCAGGAATATGTTTGAAGGACTCTCCCTTTCTTAAAGGGGGGCAGGGGGGATTTCTGATAAAATCCTGAATTATAGATTGTTATCAAATATATTTTAAAGATGTCACTTACTTATTCCAATTTCCCAATTACTTGATTATCCGACAATCAAAATATTGCTACATTTGCATCACATAGGTTGTCATACAAAAAACAAAATACTTACAGATGAAAATCAATAGCTTTATCGCAATCGTGGGTTTAATGCTTTTGCTTGGCTGTCGTCCTGCCTCGGTTGAAAATTTACAAAAGGAAATTGATGGTATTTCAAAAAAATGGGTGCCTGACAAGCGTGTTGGGATTTGCAAAATAAAAGTTGAACAGGACGGAAATAAAAAACTGATTCTTAAAGGTGAGACTCTCTTTCCGGAAGCAAAAGCAGAAATTTTGCAATTAATTGCAAATAAGGGGATTATATTTACCGACAGCGTTCTTATTTTGCCTGATTCCATTAACCTTCAGAAAGTTTGGGGCGTAGTCAGGTTGAGTGTTGCGAATGTAAGGTATGATCCTGATCATTCTGCTGAGATGGCGACCCAGGCCATTATGGGAACTCCCGTAAGGATTTTGAAGAAAACTGACGAATGGTACCTCATCCAAACACCTGATCGTTACATCGCCTGGACCAACCAATATGCCGTGCAACCCATGAGCAATTCAGAAATGGATGAATGGAGAAAATCAGATAGGTTAATTTATATTGATACATATGGGATCGCTTACCAGGACATCAAAAAGACAACGGTACTATGTGATTTGGTGGCAGGTGTAATTGTTGGGAAAAATGCAATAAATAAGGACATTACAGAAATTTCACTTCCCGATGGAAGGATAGGATATGTTTCAAGTCAGAACTGGCTTGACCTTAAACAATGGCGCGACACAATTTCGTTAAACAGCGACAAGATGATCGCCACCGGAAAACGGTTTCTGGGCTTCCCCTATTTTTGGGGTGGAACGTCCACTAAAGCGGTCGATTGCAGTGGTTTTGTAAAAACAGTCTGTTTTTTAAATGGAACAGTACTCGAAAGGGATGCGTCACAACAGGAAAAACATGGTCAGGCTCTGGATATCACACAGGGGTACAATAATCTTCAAAAAGGGGATTTGTTATTCTTTGGCCGGAAGGAACCATTTAAAGTGACCCATGTCGGTATGTACATTGGCGACAGTGAAGTAATCCATTCCTCAGGCTATGTGCACATTAGCAGCCTTGATAAAACCAGGGCAAATTTCAGTGAGGTTCTAAGCACAAAATGGATAGCCGCAAGGAGGATTATCGGAGTAACACCTGAACAGGGTTTACTACCCATCAGGCAACACAATTGGTATTAATTTTTAAAGACAATAAAATGAGCAACCGTCGTAATTTTATTAAATATAGCGGGCTGGCAACAGGAGGATTGATTGTTTCGAATTCGTTGAATGCTGCGACTTATGATTCGTCACCCAAACCCAAATCAGGTAAACCATCTGTAATGAAACTGACCTATCGTCCTTATGATCTACAATTGAGGCATGTTTTCACGATTGCCAACAGTTCAAGAAGCACGACTGCGGTTATGCTAACCGAAATAGAATATGAAGGTTTCATTGGTTATGGCGAAGCGAGTATGCCCCCTTATCTGGGTGAAAGTCAGAAAACCGCTGCAGATTTTTTGGCAAAGGTCGATTTGTCACAGTTCAGCAACCCTTTCCTTTTAGATGATATTATTGCCTATGTTGACGGAATCGCTAAAGGCAATTATGCAGCCAAAGCTTCAGTCGATATCGCCTTGCATGACCTTGTCGGGAAAATTGTAAAGCAGCCGTGGCACAAACTCTGGGGACTGAACCCTGCAAAAACCCCAAATACAAGTTTTACAATTGGGATCGACACACCCGAAGTCGTTAAACAAAAGGTGGCAGAAGCTGAAGTTTATAAAGTATTAAAAGTTAAACTGGGACGTGACAACGATAAGGAGATGATCAAGACCATCCGGTCGGTCTCTAAAACCCCAATTTGTGTCGATGTTAATCAGGGTTGGACAGATAAGGAGATGGCCCTTGACATGATCCATTGGCTTGCAGAACAGGGTGTTGTCTTTATTGAGCAACCCATGAGCAAGTTGGCTGTTGACGACATTGCCTGGCTGACCCAAAACAGTCCACTTCCCATTATTGCAGACGAAGCGCTTCAAACAGTTGCCGATGTTGTGGGTTTGAACAAAATATATTCAGGTATCAACATCAAGTTGATGAAATGTGGCGGAATGCGCAATGCCTATAAAATGGCGAACATGGCGCGAATGATGGGCATGAAGGTGATGATTGGCTGTATGACAGAGACCTCCTGTGCCATTTCGGCTGCAGCACAGTTGTCGCCAATGGTTGACTGGGCTGATCTTGATGGTAATTTATTGATTAGTAATGATATATATGATGGAGCAACTGTTGTTGACGGGAAAATTACACTTTCAGATTTACCAGGAATCGGTATCCGCTTAAAAAAGGGCGCTGTCCCAAAATCTTGAATTTTAATACATTCCTAATTCCCAATTCCTAATTCCTAATTTTTATGTCGTATCAGGTTAAGATAAAAAGATATTTACAGATACTTCAGTTGACCGGGAACCAAAGTTTTCCCTCCATTTTCGAGATGGCGGATAAAATCAGCGAAACTGGGATCAAAGTCTCTGTCCGCCAATTGAAACGTGATCTTGAAAGCCTACGCGACGAGTTTGGATTGAACGTCAAATATTCGACTGGACGACATGGCTATTTTGTAAAGGACGATCAGCTCACATTTCCCTACCTGTTGAAGATCCTTGAGTATTCGCAGAATGCCGAAATTCTGAAGGATTATCTGAAAGAGGGTTCCAATTTATTTGAGATCATTGAATTTGAAGATTTTAATTCATTCAAGGGGATTCAGTGGATCAAGGATTTCACTTTGGCGATAAAAATTTGCAGTGAGCTAATAATCAGGTATAAACGATTTGATTCTGAGGAGATCAAAGAATATAAATTTCATCCTTATTTGTTAAGGGAGTACCTGAACCGGTGGTATGTGGTAGGTACTTTGTCGGATACTGTTGAGATCAGGACTTTTGGTCTCGACCGGATCGTTGATTTTCAGTTGACAGGAGAGAAATTCATCAGGAACAAGGAGATCGATATCCCGGGAATGTTTAAGAAAATAATTGGTATTCAGGTTTCTACTTCAGACAAGGTCGAGACATTTGAGCTGGAATGTCAACCCTATATGGGGAACTTGCTAAAAACACTTCCTTTACATACTTCCCAATTACTTGTTAACGAGTCGCCCGACAAGATTACCTTCTCCTACCGGATGATCATTAACCTTGAGTTAAAGCAAAGATTAATAATGATTTCAAACCAGGCTAAAATAACCAAGCCACTGACACTTAAAAAGGAAATTGAAAATATGCTTGCTGAAGCACTGAAATTCTATAAAAGAAATCACTAACTTTGAAAAGGAATTAATGCCAAAGCAATGAGAGATTTTAATACATCGGGTCCCAACATTCCCAAACAACATTATACCATCGTAAGGAACGATTTGATCAACAAGGGATTGAAGCTTGTTGAGAAGGAACGGTATTTTACAATCTGGGCACCACGGCAAACAGGTAAAAGTACCTATTTCAGACAATTGGCTGATACATTGGAGGAGCAGGGATATAAAGTCGCGCACATTAATTTTGAAAATTACAAGAATGAACCTGAATACTCGTTTTTAAGTAGGTTGGTCAGGAATTTGAAGGATTTTTGGAAAGTTGATTTTTCAAATAAAACCCTTGGTGAAATTTTTGATGATTTGGAAATTATTAATGATCAGAAATTTGTTTTAATCATTGATGAAGTCGAAGGTATCAATCCGAAATATTTTGGATCTTTCCTGCATTCTATACGGAATGCCTACCATTCAAGGCAAAACCATTGTCTGAAAAGTGTGATACTCGTTGGGGTATCCAATATCGTTGGAGTTGTCAGTGATAATGCAAGCCCATTCAATGTTTCGGATAATCTCAATATCCCCTATTTTACAGATAATGAGGTATTTGAATTGTTGGAGCAACATGAAGCCGAAACAAGTCAACTTTTTGAACAAAAGGTAAAAGAAAAAATTATTCAAATAACGGCCAACCAACCCGGATTAGTAAACGGGTTTGCCAAAAAATTGGTCGAGGATTATCCTGATGAACAAACAATAAAATTCGGGGATTACCTGAAAGTTGAGCATTGGTACTTGAAGGTCGCTATCGACAAGAATTTTGCGAATATCTTGAACAAGGCGAAAGAATACAGGAGCTTCGTTGAGCGGTTATTGTTCACCGAAGAGAAAATCCCATTCGAAATTGACAGGGAGAATATTAAAATATTGCATACCAATGGTTTAATAAAAGAGGACGAAAATGGTTATGTGACATTCTGGGTTCCCTTTTATAAGAAGAGGTTGTACAACGCTTTCTATCCTTATTCAAATGGTGAAAAAGCATCCATTTTAAGAAGTATAGCGGTCAATACATTGTTTGACAACAATAACCAGTTGAAACTGGACCAATTGATTGCAGGATACAAGGAATTTGTAAAAAGGCGTGGCTTTAATGTTTTCAGGGAAAAAGATGAAAAGGGCCATTACACATCAATCAAAGAGAGCGCTCTGATTTATAGTTTTGAAACGTACATCCAGGCTTTCTTGCAGGTGGTTGATGGGAAAAGCTACCGCGAAGCCGATACCGGTTTGGGGAAAAGCGACCTGATCATAAATGTCAGGTCAACTGAATACCTCGTTGAAACCAAAATCTATTATTACGAAAGCCAGTTTCTGAAAGGGAAAAACCAACTGGCATATTATTGTAAAAGCCTTGGACTATCAAGAGGTGTGTACCTTGTGTTCTGCCCAAACAACGTGAATTATCCAGATTCGATAAAAGAACAGGAAGAGATCATAGAAAATGTAACGATCTCCACCTATCTGATTGATTTTGATGAGTCAAAATGGTAATAGCCTCTATATTAACAGGTTATTCTTTTTCCAGTTGCCTATTCCTTTCGGATTGATAACGGTTTTCCCTTCTCCCCCAAATAATACACATACAAAACAGCATCTTCATTGCCGTTGTTTGTGCCGTTGTGATAGGTATTGACAACCTCTGCGATTGAAGAGTTTTCGGTAAACTGAAGGGTTTTCCCATTCTCAAAATTCACTGTCAGGTGGCCTTTGGCAACGTACGCAAAAACGGCAAAGTTGTGCTTGTGCCATCCTGTCGATTTTCCCGGTTGTATGGTCACTTTTGCCATAGTCACTTCCATGTTCTGCAAATTGGGCAACACAAATTGTTGTCCGATAGATGTGGTATCTGTTTTTTGGACAATTTCAACGGAGACGCCATTGTTGTAATTTTGTGCTTTACCATATAAACAAAACATTACCAAAATGGTAGGTAGGATGTAAGCTTTCATATTTGCATTTTTAATCATTTTCATTACCCAATAATTGTTCTTTAATAAAATCACCTATTTTCCCATCATCCATTTCGGGAATTATTAAAAGATTATAGCTGTTTAAATTCCATTTTTGGATGATCCTATCGGTAAAGTTGTCGCGGACAGTTAACAACAAATGGAATGTGGTATCCTTCAACAATTCATCAATTTGGGAAGCCCAC
>JBAXWR010000225.1:0-11899 GCA_037128295.1 Mariniphaga sp. | reverse complement strand
ACTTATCGTTGTTTTTTACATCCGCTCCATGTACCAACTCAACTCCTTTTCCATCTTTTTGTAGCGGAATATCGAAGTAATGATTTTCTGAAGGCGTATAAACGCAGTTTCACTTTTTACAACATAATCGTAAGCCCGATGGTGCATACAATCGATTGCCACATCGATTTTATCCTGAGAAGAAAGTATAATTACAGGAATATCAGGATTATATGCTTTTATTTTATCCAAAGTTTCTATTCCGTTCATTGCATTCAACTCAATACCATCCAGATAATAATCTAAAATGATCACATCAGGAGAATGGTTTAAATTCGCCATACAAAGTTCACCTGTTGCAAAAGTCTCGATATCGAAATTAGCACTTTGGAGAAAATCTATTTCCAGCAGTTTTAAGAATACTGCATCGTCATCGACTAAAAATAGTTTTATAGGTTCCAGTCTGTTTATTATTTGTTTCTCGTTATACATGAGTTTGTTTTTTTAACCTGTTAAACTCTATCTGTAATTCTTCACAAGCCAGGGTGCAGACATTTCCAAGCTGTAAAACCAAATCGTTAATTCCGTCTGCCTGTTTCTGTGTGCTAGCATATTCCTGAACCTTTTTTGCCATGTTCTCAAAATCGATGCTCATACCCATGATCGAAAATGAAGGGATCATTTTATGAACAGATGCATACAATATATTCCAATCCCTATCCTTAAAACTTTGTTTCATCGATCCAATTAGTCGAGGGGTTTGTTCAAGATAAGCAGAAATCATCTCCATCATCAACACCGGATTTGATTTCGTACGATGGATCAGGTATTCAAGATCAATACATTTTGACCTTCTATATTCCACAATTTTATCAGGCTCATCCCCTAAAGATTTGAATTGATTGGGTTTTCTTACCAAACTGACTATTTTATTGAACAACAACCTTTCATCAATGGGTTTAGCAAGGTAATCGTTCATACCCACCTCTTTGCATTTTGCAAGATCAACGGTTGTAACATCGGCTGTCAAAGCAATAATCGGTATTTTTGAATGCATGGTATGACGGATGTATTCAGTAGCCTCAAATCCATTCATTTCGGGCATCTGTAAATCCATCAATATTACATCATACGATTTGGTCTGAAGCTTTTCAATTGCAATTTTACCATTGGAAGCAATATCACGTTCAAATCCGAATTCGTCGAGCAATGTCTTCATTAACAACTGATTAAGAGTAATATCCTCCACAACCAATACTTTAATGTCTTTTATATCCGTATCAAATTCTTCAATTACATTTTCTGCTTCGGGCACAGCAGTAGTCTTAAGAAAGGTCAATGTAAAACTAAAGGTTGATCCTTCATCAATTTTACTTTTAACATTAATGATTCCTCCTTGAGGTTCAACCAACTGCTTTACAATTGCGAGTCCGAGGCCTGTTCCGCCATAAAGCCTGGATGTTCCGCTGGAGGCTTGCTGGAAGTTTTCAAAAATCCTCCCGATTTTATTAACAGGTATCCCAATGCCGGTATCCTCGACCGAAAACTCAATGGTGACCTTTTCATCACTCTCACTAAGCAACCTCACACTGACAGTGATCCTTCCTTTATTTGTAAACTTAACAGCATTGCTGACCAAATTCAAAATAATCTGGTGCAACCGCACCGGATCACCAATCAGGACTTCAGGAATGCGATGGTCATATTCTTTGAATAACTTCAGATTTTTCTCCTCAATTTTTGGTTCGAACAAGTGGAGCATGGCCGAAATGGAGAGAGCCATCTTAAAAGGAACCAGTTCAAAAACCATTTTACCCGCATCGACCTTGGCAAGATCAAGAATGTCGTTGATCAGTACGATCAGCGAATCGCCTGACATCTTGATAGCAGTCAAATACTCCCTTTGCTTTGCAGATAGTTCTGTTTTCAGGATCACTTTTGTAAACCCGATGATCGCATTCATGGGGGTACGGATTTCGTGGCTCATGTTCGACAAAAACTGTTGTTTCGCCTTCACCGCGTTCTCTGCAGTCCGCATGGAATTTTCTGCTTTAATCTTGGCTTCCTCAGCCAACAAGGTCGCCAATTCAGCAAACACTTTTGCCTCAATCAATTCTTTTTCAATCCTTTTCTGTTCGGTAATATCGCGTGCCACGACCACTACGCCCAAGACTTTTCCCTTTGAATCGGTATAAACCGAACCATTGAACAAGACATCGGTCAATTTGCCATCCATAATGGTCAGGGGATAGTCTTTCACAAAACCTTTCGCAAACACATCCTGGTAAACTACACGCGCTTTTTCTGGTTCGGTGAAATAATCGAAAAAATCAGTATCGATCAGTTTATCTCTCATCAAACCTGTAATATTTTCCGATGCATTGTTCATATCTGTAATTTTCCCTTCAAGATTGATCGTAAACAGCGGATCGCGACTGGCCTCGATAAGGCTCCTGGCATATTGGGAGGCCAACTGCGCTGAATAGGTCAAAGCCTCAAGTTCCTTATTTACAATTTCCCGCTTTTCTTTCTCTTTATTTTGAAATTCAAGCTCCAGATCGGCTATGACCAATTCGGCAGCGCGTTTTTCCTTCTCTCCAGTTTGAAATATCAATTCCTGATTGGCAATGAATAGCTCTTCAGCCCGTTTTTCTTTCTCTTCATTCTGATAAGCAAGTTCTTCGTTGGCGATGCTTAACTCCTGAGCCCGTTTTTCCTTTTCGTCATTCTGGAAAGCTAGTTCCTTGTTGGCTTTTTGCAACCCAAGTGCCCATTTTTGCTGTGCCATATCCCGGGCCACAACAACAGCCCCAAGGACATTTCCACGATCCCCTTTGTACACCGATCCATTAAACAGTACATCTGTCAGTTTACCTCTAATATCCCTGAATGTAAGGGGCAAGTCGGCAATTGATCCTTTATCGAATACAGCCAGATAAACATCACGAGCGATCTGAGGTTCTGTAAAATAGTCGATAAAATCGGAGCCAGTGAGAATTTCCCGAGAAATGCCTGTAATTTTCACCAATGCCTCGTTCATATCTGTGATCTTGCCTTCGGCATTGATGGTTACCAACGGATCAAGGCTCGCTTCGATCAGGCTCAGCGAATAGTTTGAAAGCAATTTTTGGGTCGAAGTAAAAACTTTGAGGTCGTTTGTTCTGTTTTTCTGATTCTTCGCAATAACAATAATAAAAAGGAAAATGGCTCCAATCACAAGGAGCAGAAACAGAAAAACAATCATAGAATTCTTGCTGCTCCGCTCATTATCTATTTTTCTAATTTTCAGCAAGTTGAATTCATCAAAATTAATCACCGCAATCAATCTCCTGATTTGGTCGTTCAGAACTTTGCCATTTTCAAGGTTGCCCGATTTTTCTGTTTCATTGAATAAATTCTGATTCCAACCATCCACCAATTTTTTGGTAAGCACCAATTTTTCAGCCACTATTCTTTTCAATGTATCGATCCTGGCTTGATGTCCCGGATTTTCGGTCGTAATGGCTTGCAATACGGATAAGTCACTGTTTATTTTATCTTTAGCTAAATAATAGGGTTCAAGAAAAAATTGATTGCCGGTTAAAATATATCCCCTGATGCCATTTTCAATATTAAGTAGATCCAACAGGACCTTATCACTCATATGCAGAACCTCCTGGGTATGGTCAACAAGATCGTTTGATTGTTTTACCTTCCGGGTACTGTAGTAAAAGACAGCCAGTAAAGAAATAAGAACTGCTGCAGTCAGGGGGAAGAACAACTTTGTTTTATCTTCAAATGTGAATTTCATAACCTCTTCTTTACTGTTAATTTATTCCATTTGTTTGGGAAGAAAGGTTACCTACCTCTTCAATCGGGCTACGTCTCTTGACTTTCAATTGCTTAAAATGGGAAGGGGAAAGACCGGTAACTTTTTTAAACTGATGGGACAAATGTGCAACACTGCTGTAATTCATCTTCCAGGCAATCTCTGTAATGTTGAGTTCATCATAAATGATCAACTCTTTGATCCTTTCGATTTTATGTGAGATAATAAATTGCTCGATGGTAGTTCCCTGGACCTCAGAGAATAAATTGGCAAGATAAGTGTAATCGTATTTCAGCTTCTGACTAAGGTAATCTGAAAAATTGACTTTGACGATCTCATCTGAATGATGAACCATTTCGATAATCGTATTCTTTATTTTTTCGATCAGAACAGCCCGTTTATCATCCATTAATTCAAACCCTGTATTGAGCAACGCGATTTTGACACTGGCCCGTTGTTCCTGAGTAAGGTTTTCCATGATCTCAACTTCACCCAAATCAACCACAATAAAATGCAGCCCAAGTCTTTTGAGTTCTTCTTTCACCGCCATTTTACAGCGATTACTGACCATATATTTGATGTACAGTTTCAAATAAATTAAATTTATTGATTCTCACAAAGTTGCACAACTTAATCCGGATTATGCTTGCATAATTTTAAGAATAAGTTGCACAATTCACACATTTACAATAAAAGGATCAACAAAAGGATGATAATGATGATCGCTCCCACGGAGAGGTACAATCCACCACCAGTGCCAGTTGCGGTAAGGTCCGCCTTACTGGATGCCGCAAGGTTACTTTTAATGGTCCGCAACTCTTTCCGCAATTCCTTCTTTTCTGTGGAAGTCAGTTCCGACTTGTCCATGGCCTTGATGGCCTCTACCCTGGAGATCATAACACTAACATCCTTATTTACAAGAGTGTTAGACGAGACTGCCGGAGATAGAGTTGTTTCTATAGATGCAAACGATTGTGAAGGTAGAATTGCCAGAAGGATGATCATTGCCAACAGGCTTAACTTTAACTTTTTCATGTGAATAATTTAAATTGTGAATAATTCTTATGAAGCAAATGTCACTACCTTTTGCTCCGGAATCGTTACACAATTTCAGGGAAAGATTACATCATTCACACTTATTGAAATGACCACGAATTCACTAATTACAGACAAACAGTTCATATCCAATTCGTGAATTCGTGGTCAAAAGATATGGATGGAAGACCCAATGGGTTTTCAAAAGCGCATTAGGTCTTTTACTTATCCTGTTCAGCTTTATAAGTGCGTGTCGGGCGATTTCCAATCGCTTTTGGCAATCTGCGATTGGAAATCGCAGGACCCGATCGTACTTAATAATAGATATATGCCTATTATATATAAGTTAAAACTAATTGAAAATAATCTTCTTAGTGGTAACAGGAATTTTAACAATGCAATAGGGTTGTGTCATAACGGCCAATGAACTGCCCGTTGGACTAGTTTGGAGAACTGTTACGGTTAGGTTATCCTGATTTTCCAAAATTCCTTTTATGGTAATGGAATATCCACCACTTCCTTTCACTTCATCGAATATTGCAAGTACGATAAATTTTGAAAAATCAATATCTGTTTCAGTAAAATTCCGGGTTTCATTGTTTACCGAATTCATCTTACCGATTAATTCAGTCCATGCCAAATTGCTAGCTATTACTAAATTCTGTTTGGCAAATAAAATCGATAGTTCTCTCATAATGATTATTAGGAACTTAGTTTGCATTCCAAAATATTAATAATAATCTCACTTGCCAAATATCCTTTCAACCAAGTTGAAGAATCCTTTTTTTCGTTCCGAATTGATTCCCCAATCGACAGGAACACTCTGGTAACCTTCATTATAACCTTCATCTTTCATCCGGTAATCGAAGTAACCCCATGATGCATAAACACTTGTAGCAGCAACAAAATTATTCATCGGTTTGTCGAAATCGAAATGGTCGTCTTCGTTATAAACGATCGGTTTAGGCGTATAACCCTCGACTTTTCTGGTTTTATTAACCTGATCGACTATGCCTTCAGGTTTTCCAACACCATTGCCATGAAGGAGTATAAAATCGGAAGCTTTGATCACTTCAGGTGAAGGAACATTCCCGCCCCCGTAACTCGTACTCACCAAAAATCGTTTCCCATTAGTAGAAAAGCTTTTTGCCAGACCGATCAGTTCATGGACACGGTCTGGTTTCAGAATACCATGATCGTATTTTACATTACATTCGTTGTTGATTTCGATCAGTACATTGCTGTAGTTCCGTTCTGAAAGCCATTTTAAAGTATTCAGGACACCATTTTTCACGGCTTCTTCGTCTTTGATCCTCTCATCCTGCCCAAAATAAAATATTCCCAGGATGGTTACCATTCCGAATTCGTCACTTTTATCAAGGATCTTTTCAAGACGGGACATATAGGCAGGCCGAAGGTTTCCAGCGGGATCAATGGCTGAATTTTCCCACGGTTGCGATTTCGAATAGCCTTGTGGACTTCCCCCTTGAAGGTTAATTGTAAAAGCCAGGAGACCTTTCTTGTGCCATCCGTCCATCTCCTTTATAAAATCGTTGGTATTCCTGTTGGCATCCCAGGTTTTGGTGTCCGGATAAGCCCAAAGTAACCGCGTGGAATCGTTCAGATCGTCAAAAATACCCTGTATCATCCGCGAATTGGGAAGTAGCCCTTCCAATTTATAACCTTTCCAGGTTTTTCCTTTAAACGTGGGTTCACCGTTGATCAGAAATTTTTCGCCTGAGATAGAGATTGTTGTTTTCCTGTTTGTTGGGGAAGGAAATGGGTTTAACGCTGACGATCTATTGTAAGAAAGAAATAGTAGAAACAATAGAAATATTTTTGACAGCGCTAAAAATTTAATTTGTGTTTTCATAACATTATATATGTGATAATCTTTATTTTATAGTATGGAATAATCAAAAAAATTGATATCAGGCTTTATTCCGAGTTGTCGAGGTTTCGGATTTTTTTGATCGTATCTTTTCGGGAGATCAGCATCGGTATTGACACCCCGGCGGCAAGGGACATTAGTATAAACATGGTTTTCAATCCGTTACTGGTTGTTTCAGCCAGTGTTTGATGATAAGACGGATCTGTAACTGCAGTTCCCGCCAATTTGATCAAACCGAGCATCATCCGGTAAGCAAAAGCACCGGGAACCATGGGGATGACCGACGGGATCGAAAACACCAATGGAGGGGCATGTTTATTGTGTGCTGCAGACACACTGAGAACCCCGATCACCGCTGCACCAGCCAAGGTTGCAACTACAATCCCAATATTTGCTTGCATCAGCAAAAGTTTTGTTAAGCCACCAGCAGCACCCAACATCCAAATAATGATCAACGTACGTTGCGGAACATTGAAGAGTACCGCAAATCCAAGAGCTGCAAACCCAAACCAAACCCCTTTTTCAAGTATCATTAAAAATTCCAAGACCATTTTCTGTCACTTAATCTGATTTATTAATACAACTACCTGTATGACTATTAATTATAAAACATTTCAACTTCATTTCCACCTTATTTCCAATTTCCCTTCTCCATTTCCATTTTCCATTTTCTAATTTCCCTTTTCTAATTTCCCTTTTCTCTATATCCCATATATCTGCATCGCCAACATCAAACCTAACGCGATAGCGAATGCCATAACAAAACCATTTAGGCCCCTTACGATCCCGTTCAATGTATTGCCATCAATAATGTCGGTGAGTGAGTTGATCAGTGGGACACCCGGGATCAGGAAAAGAACAGAAGTCGCCAAAGCATGTTCCGGTGAGTCGCCTATACCCAACTTTACAGACAACCCAGAAATCATAGATGCTGCAAATGAAGCGAATACAATTGCTAGATACGGATTGAACCTCTTTTTTAAAGATTCCTGCCGGATATAAAGGCCGAAAAAAGTGGCGATAAACGCAACCAGCAATTCTGAACCCTCTCCACCAAATAGCCGGCAGAAGGAAGCACCTGCCAAAGCTACGGTTGACAAAACAATCCATCGTGGGTAATGGGGGATTGCAATCAGTCTATCGATTTCCTTATTGATCTGTTCCACAGTCAATTTCTCTTCAACCACACGCCAGCTCATCCTGCTGATCCCGGAGACAACTTTAAAGTTTACCCCATGTGGGGGTGTACGCCTTACACTACTGGAGAAGCTCATTGTTTCCCCTTCAGCAACGGTAAGAATTAGGGACCGGCTTGTAATCAATAATTCAACATCATAGCCAAGTGCCTCAGCTATCCGGTTGACAGTAATCCTAACTCTTCCGGTACTTGCGCCACAGCTCATCAGCAATGTCCCCACATCGAGCAGCATCTCTTCTGCAGCTTTTATTTTTTGGCTATTGTTCCCGCTCATTTTATTAAATGACTAAATTGTGCGATAAAGATGTTAAAGGTGCAAAAAAACAATCAAATATAAACACTTTTTAATTCCAATTTTTTTTTGTTACTTTTGCTCTATAGCATGGCAGTATTGTTTTGGATTCGCCATTAAATTGCTATAATTTAGGGTCATAACAAAACTTCCATATTGGTTAAATTTTAAAAAATTAGAATGAAAAGACATGAATTTCTTTCTACCATTGGAATTTCCGCCACTACGGTGATTTTTTCCCCTTTCCTGACAAGATGCGGAAGTATTGATACTGGTGTATTTCCCTCAGTACCACCAATTGGGAATCCTTCAGTAGATTTCACATTAAACCTCTCCGAACCGGCCAATGTTGCATTAACGACAAGTGGAGGTTCACTCATCAAAAACGGAATAATTGTAGCCAAAACTTCAACAGGGTCTTTTATTGCTGTTGCATCGGTCTGCACACACCAAAGTGCTGTTATTCAGTACAATAATACAGATATGAGTTTTTTTTGTTCAAATCAGGGTTCAGGTCATGGCTCAAAATTTACCTGGACTGGAGCAGTTTCAGCGGGTCCTGCAGGGAAATTAAAAATGTACAGGACGGAATTATCGGGCACTTCACTGAGGATTTCTGGATATTAATTTGAAAATGCCACCGTTGACAAAACGACCAAACTAAGGTAATGGGGCAATACAATCAGCCTATCGATCTCCAGGTTGATCTGATCGACAGTGAGATTTTTTTCTACCACGCTCCGCAACTCATCAGCAATGTCCTTATATCGAGCAGCATCTCCTCTGCAGCCTTGATTTTTTCGACATTGTTCCCGCTCATTTTATTAATATTTAAATACTGAGAACAAGAGGCTAAAGGGGTAAATTTAACGCCAAATGTGACCATTGTTTAAAAATTATATGTTTGAACAAATAATTTTTAAAAATTCTGAAACAAATTTTATTTTTATACGTTCTAAATAACAAAAGTAAATAATTTAAAAGCGTTTAATATTTAGTATTATGAAAAGACATGAATTTTTTTCCATTATAGGAATATCCGCAGCAACGGTGGCTTTTGCCCCTTTTTTAACTGCCTGTAGTAAAAGCAGTGGAGTAGCAGCAGATCCGGTAGTGCCACCCGCTTCAGGAGTAGATTTTACTATCGACCTGTCTGTTGCAGCCAACGCAGCGTTATTGACAAATGGAGGCTCTCTGATCAAAAACAATGTCATTGTTGCCAAAACTTCGGCAGGAACTTATGCTGCAGTTGGATCGTCTTGTACACACGAAGGTGCTGCAATTCAATTTGACAATGCGAACACACGTTTTATTTGCTCAAATCAGTCGGCAGGCCATGCATCAAAGTTCTCAACAAGTGGTGCTGTTACAGCCGGTCCGGCGGGATCTGCATTGAAAATGTATAGCACTGCATTAACAGGTACTTCCCTGAGGATTTACGGATAAGAATATGAAATTGGAAATTTGAAATTTGAAATTTGAAAAATGTAAATTGGGGAAATGGGAAAATGGATAAGAGAATAAATAAATTACTATTTCAATTTATTTCTATTATTTCAATTTTTTTCAGATTCCGAATCCAGATTTTCCTATAAATTCACCTTCTTATCAATGAGATAAAGGTTTCGTTCGGCAGCACTGCGCGAAATTAATTCCCCAAGGAACCCTGCAAGGAACAATTGCGTACCTAGAATCATTGAGGTGAGTGCCAGATAAAAATAAGGGTTCTGGGTGATGCGTTCAATCAGGATGCCATGTGCGAGGTTATAAATTTTATATCCCCCGAGCCAGGTCACGGCAAAAAAACCAAATAAAAACATTAAAGAGCCCAATGTACCAAAGAGGTGCATTGGCCTTTTTCCAAACCGCGAAATAAACGAAATCGACATCAGGTCAAGGTAACCGAATATAAAACGGCTAAGACCGAACTTAGTGACCCCGTATTTTCGTGCCTGGTGCTGAACAGGCATTTCTCCTATATTTAAGAACCCAGCTTGTTTTGCCATATAAGGGATGTAACGGTGCATCTCTCCATAAACTTCAATACTCTTCACAACCTCCTGTTTGTAGGCTTTCAATCCACAATTGAAATCGTGAAGCTTGATTCCTGTTACATAACTGGCTGTCGCATTGTAAAGTCTGCTGGGGACCGTTTTGGTAATAGGATCGAAACGTTTCTTTTTCCAACCCGAAACAAGGTCGAATCCCTGATCCACAACCATTTTGTAGAGACTCGGGATTTCATCTGGGCTGTCCTGTAAATCTGCATCCATTGTAATCACGACATCCCCATTGGCCTCCTCAAAGCCGGTATGAAGTGCAGCCGATTTTCCATAATTCCTCCTGAAACGTACACCTTTCAAATGTTCATCTTCTTCAGAAGTCTTCTCTATCCACGACCAGGAGCCATCTTTACTGCCATCATCGATCAGGATTATTTCGTAGGTGAACCGGTTCTCTTCCATTACACGGGTAATCCAATGGTGCAATTCGGGCAGAGATTCTACTTCGTTATAGAGAGGGATTATAATTGATATATCCATTAGAAACTAACAATTAGGCTACTGGACATCCTTAAACGGATCAGTATTGTTTGATTTCTTTGCAAAGGCAGCACTAATTAATGCTAAAATAGCACCTAAAATCACAGACTGAACAAATCCTGACTTTGCAGTTTGAAATGGACTTTGAATTGGAACATCTTTGAACTTCGCTAAAACGTCATCTATTTTATCCTCAGAAAGACCTTTATTCTGTAAAAAAATGGTCATTTTTTCCTGCATCACCATCAACATTTTCTCAGTATATCCTGGGTCAATATAACTAAAAAATATAAAATTGTAAAACATGACCAGAAAAGAACTTCCAACAACAATTATTAACCCATATAAATAGGCCTTACCAAAATCCATATATCCATCTAAGTAATTATTTCTGAACTGTTTAGTAAATATCAAAAGTGCAGAATACATAATTACTAAATTTAAAATTCCGATTACGGCATTACCCATCAATCCCAAAATTGAAAAAAGATTTGTTATCCATATAAGAACCGAAATCAATATTGAAATTGTCGCATAAACCAGGGAGTGGTTCAATGCTTGTCTTAAAAAAGTATTTTCCATATAAGTATATGCTTACAATAAATTATTTAACAAAGATATGGTTATTTTTTGAATCAAAATCATCCGCCAATTCTTGCTCGTGGCCAATGTTTTGTTTTATTGAATTACTTTGCTTTTCCATACCAGTCATATTTTTGATACAAACATAAGACAAATATACCTGATTTGAATCCAATCAGATCCAATAGTTAAACGACAAAAATAAAATACACTCATTAAAATCCTTAATTTCAATTTATTACATTTTATTTCACAAATAAATACCGTTAAACTTTTTTTTTATTTGGTACGCAAGGTTTTTTTTCTACTTTTGCGCCGGGTAAGTCCTGCACGACCAGCTCCTGTTGAACCCCCCCAGGGTCGGAAGGCAGCAAGGGTAAATGGTCGTAGCGGTGCGATGCAGGTAGCTTACCCACCTGCCGAATTAGCTCAGTTGGCCAGAGCACGTGATTTGTAATCTCGGGGTCGTCAGTTCGAATCTGACATTCGGCTCATAAAGTTCTTTTAATGTTTTAAGGGGAGATACCAAAGCGGCCAACTGGGGCAGACTGTAAATCTGCTGGCGAATGCC
>JBAXWR010000224.1:0-11954 GCA_037128295.1 Mariniphaga sp. | reverse complement strand
GCTTTTGAACCCCTTCCGAAAACATAGCTTACTGCTCTTGAAAGTTCATTCCAATCGATCCTGGATTTGTATTTTTCGATCAAATCGTTTGTCCAGGGAATGTTTTTATTCCGAGATAATTCGAACCAATCCAGATGATCTGCGTTTGCTTCAATCAGCTTCTCGCTCCATGGAATTTGGTCGCTGCCGCTAATATTCTTCCAGGCATAGTTTTCCCTGATCCTCTTTAAAAAATCTTCATCAAAAGTCTGCGCTCCATTACTTGTTGTCATTTTTCAATCTCCTATTTGTTTAATTATTAAATATTTGCCACTGTTTTATTTTCTCATGGCTTAGAATTTTATTTCAAACTATTTTTGTGGTTTCGTAAGGGCTACTTTTTCTTGCCACCAAGGCACAAATGCACTAAGGTTGCACAAAGAATTTCCAGAACTTAATTATGATTAAAATCCAAAACAACCTGACCGTCATCCCAATCCTGTACCTGTTTTTCAGGTTATTCGGTTCAAAGATCAAAAAGCCGATCCCGAATTCTTTGGGTTCCCAGGATATCCTTATCCGCATGAAATTGCCAGTTTCGGAGGATTCCCTAAACAATGACCTGAATTTTAATAGATTACCGATCTTTCCCATTTTGTTGAGTTTTGCTGCTGATTACCTGGAAAGTTTAGGTGCGCTTCCTTTTGTAAATATGAATATCACATGAGGCCAAAGAAATTGCACGGAAATAGCTTTACTTCCATCGGGACTTTCCGGATAACAGAAGAGCATAAAACCAAAGCTTTTCCAGTTCCAGCATAAATCAATTTCGGTATGAATTGTCGGCTGGAACTTCACCATTGAGCCTAATTTCTTGTCTTTTAAGAGTATCATGTTTTTGTGTTGTTAAGAATATCGGTACAAATGTATTGGGCAGGTACGCCAAAGGATGGCGAGGTAAAAGTAAATTAAGAATTAAAAAATTAAGAATTAAGAATTGTTCTTGCTCAGGGTGTATTTCACAATGGCAGGTCTTGATGGAATAAGTGCTTATAATTTTGTTAGTTAGGTTTTCATAACTTTTAAAACACTGTGGCGCATTCCAGAATTTCGATTATTTTCCCAAGGCGTTGCCAATGGTTTAGGATATATTGATCTTTCAGTCTGTTGACCGTGCCGGGATTGTAATCGTGCAAAACAAAGTTGATAGCACAATTAATTATTAATCTTTTTGAAACCTTTTAAAATCTTTGCTTAGATCCCATCCCCGAAGGGGATAAACATAAATAGCCCTGGGTAAGCGGTCCCGAAGCAAATCCCTGTCAATGCACAAAACTATATGGGACCGCGCAACCCAGGGTCAGAGTGTAACCTTCAAAACCGTCCGTGCTCGAAGTTCCGGGAAAGTACTTAGCTCCTTTCGGACGGGGATAACAACTCTCATAAAAGTCTGTGGCGCAATCCACAACATGTTTTTGGTAGGTGCTGGTAAGTTTGGGATTGCCATGGTTTGCATATTAATCTGTTGATATATAATATTTTATGTCACAAACCTCGAAATGATAAGTATTGAGGAAGTAAGTTCCTAAAAGATTGTTTGTTAGCTTCCACAACGTTTAAAACGTTGTGGTGCACTCCAGATTTTTGATCATTCGGTTTCCTATTTCCCTTTTTCGGTTTCCCGGTTGTCCTATTTTCTTGTACCTAGTTCGGCTTTTGCATTGCGGCGCATGGATCGTTCACCCTTTTAACGACTTTCTGATTGCGCCGCTGGCTTCTTGGTTAATTATTTGTTCTACAATACTATAAC
The DNA here is from genome assembly GCA_037128295.1 of Mariniphaga sp. Taxonomy (GTDB): domain Bacteria; phylum Bacteroidota; class Bacteroidia; order Bacteroidales; family Prolixibacteraceae; genus JAAFHB01. The sequence continues at coordinate 10,165 of JBAXWR010000224.1, read as the reverse complement.
TTCTACGAAGTATTGTAAAGAGTACATATTTTGATTTGATTGCCGCTATCAAATCAAATTTTGGAAGTGTTTCGCCATCCTTCTACGGTCAATTCCTCGTAGGGAAAAATGTTAATAACCACGGGAAAGCGATCCCGAACTAAAAGTTTATAAAACAAACACCGTCGGGACTTGCAGACACCGACAGGTTTGATCCTCTCAAAACCCGTCGGTGTGCGAAGTTCCCGACGGTGTTTGTGAAAGAGGAAACCACCCGGTCACTACATCCTAAATGAAAAAGGTGCTGTAACTTTTTTGAAAACTATTTCCTGCAAATTTGCCGATAGGCGCAATACTCGCAATGTTTCTCAAGTGTTGTCTGAGTAAATGGAACCTCTACATTAAATATCTCTTCCATTAACTCGCGGAAAAACATTTCAAACTGTTGTATTATCGCCACAAACTCCACAGGCTGGTTTCCAATCTCTTTCGAGCGGACTGATGCGTCAAAACCCTCGTCAAAAATACTCCTGAGTGCATAAATTTCAGGGTAAATTGACTTCAATCCAGTTTTGTTCCGGTACAGTATATAAGAATAGATTAGGGTCTGAAAAGCGGCCTTATTGCGCATTTTATCCTCCTTGTCGAACAACGAACTTAGCATATTATATTGCAACTTTACACTACCTGTCTTGTAATCAAGAATATGCAATGCTCCATCGATACGGTCTATCCTGTCGATTGTGCCACCGATCAAAACACTTTTGCCCGAATCGTCGATTGGGAAAATCGCTTTTACCTTTTCTTCAAGTCCTACGATTTCAAACGGACAACGAACAAGGTCAACCTTAAGGACCTGTATGACATATTTTTTGACCACCTCAAAAACCAGCCAGTTACGTCCTGCCAATTTTATCTCATCCTCCGGTTTGGTCCCTTTAAAGTAAACCTTCCGGAATGAATTAAGGATCGTTTCATCAATTAATAAAATATTTTCAATAATAGCCTTAATGTCAATGATTTCAACAATTTTACCAATAAATGGCTGATACAGCTTCTCCATTACATCGTGGAAAAGCAACCCAAAAATGATCGGATCGACTTCCTCCGAAATCTCATCCGGTTCATTCAACCTGGCCGAATACCTGAAGTAAAACTGTAGCGGACAATTGAGATATTTGTCTATTGCACTAGGTGACAATGGTTTATTTCCATTCAGATAACCATTTAAAGGTGCCATCACCCTTTCATCTTTAATGATGCTGATTGGTTTAACCGCAATATTCTCAACGCTAAAAACAATATTGGTTTCCGAAATCGTAAAAGGCGATTCCAATAATAGCTGGTAAAGATACCTGCTTTTTTCGCCAGTATTCATCCCCCCAGCTCCAGAATCATAGACAAATGTCACATCCTCGGCACGTTGCAGGAGCCTGTAAAAATAGTAGGCATACATAGCATTTTGCTCCTCGATGGTAGGTAAACCGAAAACGCGCCTTAGGTTGTAAGGGATAAACGAACCGTTTGAGGATATCTTTGGCATGGTCCCATCGTTCATCGAAAGGAGGATCAAATTCTTGAAATCGAGGGTGCGTGTTTCAAGGATTCCCATAATCTGCAATCCCTCAAGTGGTTCACCTTCAAAAGGAATCGAAATCCCACTCAGGTACTGCATCAGGAACCGGAAAAACGCATCGCGTGAAACGAAATTGTCCGATTCAAAAACCTTGATACCATCGTTGACCAGGATATCCTTGAGCTTGTTAACAGCCAGATACGACTGGTAAAGATATTCACGATAAATTGCCCCGTTTTCATCTTCAACTGCACTTTTCAACTCTTCCTCCTCCTGATCACCAGCATTTTTTTGCCAGTGCAGAAAGACGACTTTCAGGATTCCAAGGAAATAATCGGAAAGCCCGATAATATTTTGTGGAGATGCAAAAAGTTGGTCTAAAAAATCAGTCCTTTTTAAATCCTTATCAGGCAAATAGATCACATTATTTTCCAGAATACTGTCGATCAGGGTTTTGCTAGTATAAGGTTCAAAATCGACAACCATTTGATGGCTCAGCACACGCATCACATCTTTATTGTAGAACGAAGGCCCGTCTGGTGCAATTCGCACATTCTTTTGCAAATCAACCAATTGTGAAATCAAACTGAAAACAGGGGTCATTTTTAAAGGAAATCCCATCGTCACATTCACCTTTTCGATATTTCCGGGCAATGCGTTGATCACAGGCAAAAGAAGCTCTTCGTCACAAAGTACAATGGCTGTTTCGTCAAAATTGAGTTCACCCGAATTCTGCCGGATCAATTCTGCTGTAGCCACCTGTGCCTGACCTACCTGCGAAGCAATATTTACCATCTTCATTGTTTTTGGTATCGATTTAAGATCCTCACATTCAGGAATATATCCGGCATGTGGATATCGTAGGATATTTTTGCGGAGAAAATAACCGGCTTCCTGTGTATGATCTTCAAGGTAATAGTTATCGTAATCCCAATAAAATATTGCTTTTCTGTTATTCTGTAGAAAATCAAAAAGCTCCTCCTCGCACCGGTTCAGGGCGTTAAATCCGATAAAAGCAAAAATTTTATTGGCAAATAACGATGGGTCGTTTTTCAGATTTTGATTGACCACGTCCCTGTACAACATCCCTTCGTAGGCAAGACCTTCAGTATAAAGGGTTTCCTTGAATTTCTCATAAACACCGTTAAGATCTTCCCAAAGCCTGATGAACTCCTGTTGGTTTGGTGTCTTATCCTGATTGGAAAGTGTTTTCCAGAAATCGCCAAGTCGTTCGCGCTCCTCATCATGAAGGGAACTAAACCGGTCATCAATCTCTTTAAGGTCTGTGACATTCGTAAACAGATCATGTGAATTGACAAGGTATTTGTCAACCTGGTCGAAATCGTGGACCAGCATCTCGCCCCAAAAATAGAAATCATCAAAAAGCTCAGTGGTTTTTGTCAACTCCCTGTAAACCTTGTACAATCTGAAAATCAGGCTTAAACGGTCTGGTACATGTAGAGTTGAAAGGCTTGAAAAAAGTTCGTTGATCGTCATGATTTCGGGCGAAATCAAAGGTTTTGTTACCAGACTGTTCAGGTAATTTACGAAAAATACTCCACCTCTCCTGTTTGGAAAAACCAACGTCAAACTACCAATATTGTCTTTATACTTTTCGTATAGGTGTGTTGCAACCTGTTTTAAAAATCCATTCATCATTATTGATTATGAAGTATTTATATTTTTTTAATGAGCAATAAGGATAAAGCCTTTTACAGTTTGATTTGTCCCGCCTAACTTAAGAATATAATAGTAAGTTCCGCTTAATACTACAGCCGATTTTGTAGAACCTTGAATTATATTTTCTCCATTCCAGTCATTCAAATAATTATCGGAATCAAATACGATATATCCACTTCTGCTGTAAATAGTTAATTTAGAATTTAGATAGTTCTCAAGGCCAGAAAAGACCAGAAAGTCGTTAATTCCATCCCCGTTAGGTGAAAATCCCTCAGGTATTTTTAATTTCATCGGTAAAACAACAACATCTTTTGATGCTGATATTGGAATTGAACAGCCGTTATTCTGGACATATTGTACTGATACTGTCTGATTTCCAACGCTATTCCATTCAATAGCAATTGTATTTGTTCCTTCACCTCCTGCAAATGAACCACCTGTCGAAACAGTCCAGTGATAGTTAGTCATATCTGATTCAGTAGAATAATCTGCCACCGAATTTCCAAGGTAAGCTTCAGTCAATCCATTTATTGTAGGAATAGGTAATTCACTGATTGTTATTTTATGAAAGACCGTATCTGCACCACATTCATAATGATAAATTGCACTGACATTGTATGAGCCAACTTTCTGATACAAGTGCCTTGGATTGAACCGCGTTGATGAATTTTGCAGGCTTACGGGATCATCAAAATTCCAGATTACACTGGTAAGTAAGCTTGGATCTGACAATTGAAATTCTGTTGAATCTCCAATGCATAAACTTTTTGGCTCAATTATAGGCAGATAAGCATTATACGAAGAAAAATAGCCATACCTGCATCCACCACCCGTTGTGTTGCCGTTCATAAAACCAAGGTGAAAAACACCTTTTGTATTGTTTACAATTGTTGGAGTGCCAATTGGGATCTGGTTCAAATCGAATTGAAGCCTTGCAGCTACCCACTCATTGTTGGTTCCGGGTACAACAGAAAATGATGCACCATTGATTAAAGAAGAACTTCCATTGATCTGAAATCCCGTTTGATTTCCATTCTTCGTGATCAACATTAGGTAACATTCCATGGAAGTGGTCCTTGTAAATGTAACTTGCTGTGAACCTGTACAAACAATTTGTGGCAAAAGTGAATGGCTCAGTTCACAACCATTTCCAGTAAGGTGCAGCACATAAACCGGTTTGTCGGCATGGACGAAAACCAAATTGGAATTGCCAAATGTGTACGAAAATGTTTGGCCTTCATTAAGCGTTGCAATTGGATTTAAGCTTCCATTGATGAAAACCTGGGTATTGTCCTGAGTAGCCAAAATATATAGCCGGTCGTTGTTGTTTGTTAGAAAGCCCTTAACACCAATATAATCAGTTCCAATCATATTAACCGGAACAATCTGGTCACCCATCAAATCGGCACATGACCCCCAGGAAGGAGATACAAGATCATCGGATATTGTGATTGCCAGAGGTTTATCGGAAGTGACTTTTGAGCCTGACAAATGATTGACGCCACTTTGAGAGGTGGCTTGGGCTGAATAACATTCTCCTTCATTTAAAGTGATCTGGAAAGGGATCCCGGCAGCGTGACCCACAATATCTTTGGAAGGAACAATCGTGATCTTTGTGTTGGCTTGGGTCGCAACAAGATTAAATGTATTGTAGGGTAAGGGATTATAAGTTGATTTGTTATCAAATTCGTTTTGGGCCGGGATATAAAAGGCTGTTCCCAATGCATTTTTCCCTTTCAACGTGTAAATTTCGGGATTACAATTGCAATAAGTACTGGCAACTTCGTAATAAATAGAAACACTGTTTGTTGACGTAATTTTTATTCCATAGTCAAGTACCTGGTTTGCAGGTTTCACTTCAATGGTTTCAATAAATTGGGATAAATCGACCGAAACAAAGCTATTTAGCCCAATATTCAAGGTAATCGGAGTAAAATTGGTATTTGCTGGTTGCGTGATGGTTACTGATGTGGGCTTATCGTAAGAAGAGATTCTTAAATAAATTGGCCTGTCGTAATTGTTGGTATGAGCAGAAACTTCAGGAGCTGCAAACCAAAATTCTGTATCCGTTTGGGCAAAGCTCAAAACAGGTAAGCTCAACAAGTAGATTATGAAGAATATCCGAAACATATATAAGTTAAAACCTAAGCCGTTAAAATACTAAAATATATATTGTGTGAAACGTATATTTAATTTTTGTAATTTTTATTTAAAGTCGCTCAGTTACAATTTTATTAAACTTATTTTGTCGATATTTGTAATATTTGCGTAACTAAATATTAAACATGGACAGGTTCTCATTGGTTGGAAATCACGAAATAGGAGCAATTGAAGATCTTTACAAATCGTATCTTCAAAATAATCAGTCTGTTGATGAAAGTTGGCGAAATTTCTTTGAAGGATTCGAATTGGCACGTAAAACTTATGGATCAAATACGGTCGATTTGGTCGATAAAAGTCATATTGAAAAGGAATTCCGAATACTTGAATTGATTACCGGATATCGGCAGCGTGGACATCTTTTTACACGTACCAATCCGGTAAGAAGGCGCAGGCAATATTCCCCTACACTTGATTATCGCAATTTCGGTCTTGAGGAAAGCGATCTGAACGTTACTTTTGAAGCAGGAAAAGAGATAGGGATTGGTCCTTCAACTTTAAAAACGATTATTTCCCATCTCGAACAAACTTATTGCGAATCAGTTGGCGTCGAATTCCTTTATATGCGTCAACCCGAACTGATCGACTGGCTTAAGATCAGAATGGAAAAGTCCAAAAATACAGAGGTACTTTCACCTGATTTTCAAAAAGATATATTTAATCATCTTAAAGTCGCAGCCGGTTTTGAAAGCTTTATCCATAAGAAATTTGTCGGTGCCAAAAGGTTTTCGCTTGAAGGAACCGAAGGGCTTATTCCGGCTTTGAATGCGATAATTGAATATGGCGCTACAGTCGGACTTGAAGAGTATGTGATCGGTATATCGCACCGCGGTAGATTGAACGTTTTGGCCAATATTTTAAAGAAGCCCTACGAAAATATCTTCAAAGAGTTCTATGCAACTGAATATGAGGAAGGTATAGTTTTAGGGGATGTAAAATACCATTTGGGATATGATCAGGAAGTGTTGACCAAAAACGGATCAAAGGTTAAATTGAGCCTTCTTCCAAACCCGTCTCATCTTGAAACAGTCGCCCCTTTGGTTGAAGGGATGGTGAGGGCAAAAATCGACCATACCCATCAGGGTGATTTTAACAAAATAGCACCGATTGTGATCCATGGCGATGCCGCAATAGCAGGACAAGGTGTAGTCTATGAAGTTGTCCAGATGTCGCAACTTCCTGGTTACAAAACAGGTGGCACAATCCATATTGTCGTCAATAACCAGATCGGCTTTACGACCGACTATCTTGACGCCCGCTCAAGTACCTATTGCACCGATGTTGCCAAAATTACCCGCTCACCGGTGTTCCACGTCAATGGTGACGATGCCGAAGCCATTATTTATACCGTTAAACTAGCCCTTGAATTCCGGCAGTACTTTCATGCCGATGTTTTTATCGATATACTGTCGTACCGTAAATACGGCCATAACGAGGGCGATGAACCACGATTTACACAACCTACTCTTTATAAGGCTATTGCACAACATCCAAATCCAAGGGATATTTATGCAAAGAAATTAATCGATTCGGGTGTGATGACTTCCCAGGAGGTTCAGGCAGAAATCTCAACTTTCGACCAGCATTTGGAAGAAAAGTATGAAATCAGCAAAAGTATCGAGAAGGTTAAGATTAAATGCTTTTTGGTTGATGAGTACAAATCGTACCGCTTCCCTGAACCAACAGAAGAAAACCTGACCCCGACAACTTTCTCAGAAGTAATGTTATTGGAGATCGCAAACAAAATCAATACGCTCCCTTCTGATAAGAAATTCTTTGGTAAGATCGTCAAATTGCTCGATGACCGGAGGCAACTTTTGGCAGAAAACAAAGTCGATTGGGCCTTGGCTGAACAACTTGCATTTGCGACACTCCTTTCCGAAAACATACCTGTCCGGTTAAGCGGCCAGGATTCTCAGCGTGGAACCTTCTCCCACCGACATGCTGCCATTGTGATGGAAGACAGCAATGAGAAATATTTTCCGCTTCAGAACATCTCCGATGATCAGGCACCGTTTACTGTTTACAATTCACCATTGAACGAATACGGTGTGATGGGTTTTGAATATGGGTATTCGCTGGCCTATCCAAAAGGTTTGACGATCTGGGAGGCTCAATTCGGAGATTTCAGTAACGTGGCACAAGTAATTATAGATCAATATATTACTGCCGCAGGCGAAAAATGGGGATTGATGAATGGTTTGGTGCTTTTCCTTCCGCATGGTTATGAAGGTCAAGGATCGGAACATTCAAGCGGAAGGATTGAAAGAGTCTTGTCACTGTGTGCAAATTACAATATCCAGGTGATGGTACCCACAACACCTGCGAACCTATTTCATCTTTTGCGGCGGCAGGTTTTGGGTGCGATCAGGATACCGACAGTCGTTTTCACCCCCAAAAGCCTTTTAAGGCATCCGTTGGTGATTTCCCCGATCGAACACCTCACTTCACAGGAATTTCTGGAAGTAATCTCTGACGATATAGTGCCTGCAGGTAAGGCTGATACGCTTATTTTCACATCAGGCAAAATATACTATGAATTGCTCGAACGTCGTGAAAAATTGGGTCGTGTCAACTGTGCGATTACCAGGGTTGAGCAACTTTTCCCCTTTCCTTCGGAGGCACTACGTTTGATCAAACACGAAAATCCAAATGCAACACGTGTAATGTGGGTTCAGGATGAGCCTGCAAACATGGGTGCGTGGCCGTTTATTTGCAGGAAATTTCCTGAGCTTCAGTTAGAGTTGGTCAGCAGGGTGGAAAGTGCCACACCTGCAACGGGTTTACTTGAAAAACACAAAAGAAGTCTGGAACGGATGCTGAATGTTGTTTTTAACTAACTTTAGGCAATAAATTTATTCGATATGATAATTGAAATCAAAATACCTTCACCCGGAGAGTCGATTACCGAAGTTGAAGTGGGACGATGGCTGGTTGAAAATGGCGCAATTGTAAACAATGGACAGGAAATCGCTGAAATTGAATCTGATAAGGCAACTTTATCGATCTCGGCCACTGCATCGGGTAAACTGACAATCCTTGTAAAAGAAGGTGAACGTGTGGCTGTTGGATCGGTTGCATGTACCCTCGATACTGCCGATAATATCGTTGTGGAAGATCAAAAACCGGTTCAATCCGAAATAAAAAGTCCGGAACCTGTTCATGAAAAGCCTTCCCAGACTGAAATCCGGGTTTCTGAAATCGTTGAAAATATTCCTGCCCCATCTGGTGAAGCCGATCAGCAAATCAAACTGACCCCGGCTGCCAAAGCAGTTATGGAAGAAGAGGGTTTGTCGGTTGAAGAACTGTTGAACGGGCTTCGGCGCATATCGCGAAAAGATGTAGAAACCGTAATTTCCTTGCGGAATAGCCAACCTTCTAAAAAAGAGGTTGTTGTTGAAATATCAAGAGTGGAAGACCGTGTGGCAATGACTCCATTGAGGCGCAAATTGAGCCAGCGTTTGGTTGCTGTTAAGAACGAAACGGCCATGCTCACCACCTTTAACGAGATCGACCTGAGCCAGTTGATGGAATTGCGCAACAATTACCAGAAACAGTTTGTCGATAAATACGGATTGAAGGTTGGGTTTATGTCGTTTTTCACAAAAGCCGCGAGCATCGCCCTTTCCAAACATCCATCAGTCAATTCGATGATCGATGGAGACGATATCATTACACCACGTTACCACGACATTGGAATAGCTGTTCAGACCCCCAAAGGTTTGATGGTTCCTGTAGTCAGGAATGCGGAGACAAAAAGTATTGAAGCCATTGAACGCGAAATCAAGGAACTCGCTGAAAAGGCAAGAGACAAAAAACTAACCATCCAGGAAATGACGGGTGGTACTTTTACAATTACGAATGGTGGGGTATTTGGATCGCTCATGTCAACTCCGATTATCAACCCACCCCAAAGTGCGATCCTGGGAATGCACTCCATCAAAGAGCGACCAATCGCTGTAAACGGCAAGGTGGAAATCCGCCCCATGATGTATGTGGCACTTTCTTACGACCATCGGATCATCGATGGCAAAGATTCGGTCGGTTTCCTTGTAAAAGTGAAAGAACTGATCGAAAACCCTACAAAACTATTGTTTGAAGGAAAGAGTCCAGAAGAAGAGTTGCTTGGATTATAGATATTTAGGATGTTGTGTCCCGGTGACTTTGAGTAGCTGCCCGTTCAAAGATTGGCCGATCCAGTCACCCGGACACTATGATTAGGTTTGAATGATTTAATCATTGGCCATAAATAACTGAAAATTAAGTTTGTGCGAACGCGTTTATTACCCTATAAAAAGGAGTTCCTCTTTTGACCCTAAATTAGGTTGATTTTGTAGTTTTATTACCTCCTGAGTTATTCCGTTTACCAATCTTCTTGCAATCCTAAGGCCAGCTTTCTCTTTATAGAAGTCGAAAATAGCACGAAGCTTGCTTTTTGAAAAGTCTGTCCAGTAAATCTTTAACGCCATTCCTTGATTTCAGTTATTAGATCATTGTTTTCAGTCACTCTACCATAATGTGAATCATTCAAAGATTCATCAATCCTTTTGTTGAGCTCATCAATGGTCATTGGAGTGAATTCACCAACGGTCATTTTCCCTTTTTCCTTTTCCAATAATTTCTCCAAACGAAGAATGACCTCCTCGCTTTGAATTTTAAGAAATTCCTGAACAAATGTTGTTTTACGGGTCTGTAAATCCATTTTAATTATATATGAAGTTGCAAATGTAAAAATACAAACATTTTATGAATTTTTATTCCTGAAAACAA
>JBAXWR010000223.1:0-12020 GCA_037128295.1 Mariniphaga sp. | reverse complement strand
CCTCCGGTTTTGTAGAAATAGATATTGTCGAACCAGATCGTTCCATTTCCATCAAATTTATATTGGATAATGTTCTTTAAATCGACACCTGTAAAAGAAGACAATGGGATATCCACGCTTTTCCAACCTGAGGTAGGCACTGTCAAACTATAAGCTTTTTCAGCTGGTCCGGGACTTATCAGGTAAACGTTCAACAAAGTTGAGTTGAGAGACCAGTAATCCAAATGTAAAAAGCCCATTCCGGAAACATCCTGATTGCTGCCCAATTGAATTCCCTGATAATTCAGTCCGGCAAATTTAAGTGTATTGTTTCCTGCCACAGCAAGTTGAGAAACAACAGTGCTTTGTCCCCAGTTGGGATTAAAATCTGTTCCACTCACGTTGGTATAGGCATCGCTGAAAACTGAAATAACATTGGACTGAGTGGCAGTGGGAGTAGGAGCTGCAGTAACAGGCCCTGTGGGTACACTGCTACTGAAAGTTATATTATCAAAATAGATCACATTATCAGCACTCCTTGCTGTAAAATCAGGGAATACGATGATTTGCGTGTAGCCATTTTGTACCTGAGGAGTAAAGTCGAAAGTCAATTCCTGCCACGCATTGATAACTGTATTTGGAACCTTAATTTCTCCCATCGACCAGCCATCAGCTTTTGCGAATTTTATTCCAACATCGCTTTTGACAGTCTTGTAAACCATTATTTTGACTGTGCTGTGGGCTGCATCTAAATTAAATGTACCCATGGCACCATTATCTGTCTGACACCCAGCCCATTGCTGGCCTGCCTTAAGTGCACTGAATTTAGCAACAGTTGAAGATGTATTGATCCCTGATGGATTCGGGTTTGCTGCAAACTCTAGTGCCGGACCTGTAGCGTTTTCGAATACACTCCATGGCCAACCGGATCCATAACCTGCAGGTTCAAAATCAATTGGATTACCAAAAACGTATGGAGGATCTGCCTTGTAGAGATAGACATTGTCGATATAAACATTGGTCAAATCGCCTGAAAGGACCAATTGAGCCAAATGACCTTTGGTTGTTAATCCGGTAAACTTGGAGAAAGGAATATCAATGCTAACCCAGTTTTGAGATGTTAAAGTTGGAGGGGTAATGGAAATTTCAGAACTTACATCATCGCCACCACCGTACGCACCGTTTGCCCCAAAATCTATTAGCATGATTTTAAATGTTTTACCGGTAACCGCATCAGGTGTCCAAATATCTGCATGAAAATTGGTCATTGCACTGGCATTGATTTGTTGTGACGTAAACTCAATACCCACGAAGTTAAGGTTACGATAACGGATCACATCATTTCCTTTTACCTGTATTGCTGAGTTTTCGGCTGTTGAATAGAGCCAGTGGGTATTCCACGAATCGACCTTCACATTTGTATAAGTATTACTGTATAAGGAGATTACCTTATCCTTGTTAACTGTGGGGTTCGGAGCTGGTTCGGTAGGTCCAATCGGTTGACCTATTGAGTTTACCGTAAACGAACCTTTCCCAACCATACTCCCCACTTTGGCGGTAATAACTGCCGTACCCTTACCTTCAGCCTTCACTATTCCCATATCGCTTACAGAAGCAACTGTCGGATTGGATGAGACAAAGGTGATATACGACCCTGCCAAATTAATTTTCTGATCGACACCCGTTGGCAGGTTAAATGTGGCATAAATGCCAGATATCGTATTCATATCACCAATTTCAGCTTTGTTGATAATCGAGTCTCTTCCGTTTAAGATTCCAACTGATGAATGGGCAATGGTTCCCAATTTTTCAAACTTAACATTATCAATCCAGAAGGTATAACCTTTCCCATTTTGGGGTGCTGCCGAATAAAAAAACATGCCTCTCTCTTGTTTAAGCACCGATGGATCGGGAAGTAAAACATAAAATTTTGCCCAATTTGTATTGAGTGCCACATTTGAAATGGAAACCTGGTACTTGGATATTCCGAGATCGTTTCCAAATCCTGCCTGTTCAAGGGTTGCCGGTTGGGATGCCTTTGCCCAGAATGTCAGCACATTATAACCAGAAAGGTCACGTCCCATAGATGTTTGAAAAACCCCGCCTACATACCCACCATTAGGATCGCCTGTATCCGGAACTTCAAACTTCATTGAAGCTGTCCCTTCATATTTTACTTCGGTATCAACACTAAATGCTGTTACTTTCGAGGTTCCATAAGCCGCGTAACTCAATCCGGCACTAAATCCATCGATGAAAACATCACCCGTTGTCGGATAGGTTGCCAAATCCAATCCATCGAGTTTTCGTGTACAGTTAACCGCTATTAAAAGGATGATTAACAAAGCAGCGATTGAAATATTAGATTTTAAATTTTTCATTTGTTTCAATTTTTTCTGGTTTATTTGCCAATACTAAAATGAAGATAAGTCCTGATTTCCCACTCATTGCCGTTTCCGTATCCCACAGCTTGAGGATCAGCCACCATCGCGCCTGTATTATCCATTGTTGTAGTAGGGGAATAGCGTGGAGAATACCGGTCAAGTGATCGCCAGGTGCAACGTATTCCAATCTTCGTTTCAGGAAGATTAACCCATTTTTGCTTTGAAATCGATGTTGATAAATCTGCCATCAATTGGAGAGGATACGTTAAATTGAAATCACGGTGATAATCGTAAGGTCCCCAATCGTTCACTTTAACCATCGAGGTCAGTTTAACCTTTTTGTAAATCATTCTGATATCAGTACCAAAACGTTGGATCAACCTTTCGTCACTACCGTTTGATTCTGTATTGCCACCATAAAGATTGACAATAAAACCGAAATTGGGAGTTAATTTTGACACAATACGGGTATTGGCTTCCCATAAATCGCGGGCAGCGGGTGCACCGGGGAATGCGAAGATTGTACGTCCGTTGGCCATAATACCAATAGCAGCATCCTGAGTTGTAGGTTGATGACGATAAACAAAATCTGCACTTATTGCAAATGGGGCATCTTCCATCTCATCATTGTCCCATGCCCACATCCAGGAGGCTGGCGTAGGATCATACGAAATTAATAACTCACCAGCTGTAGTCTCCCTGTTTTGACGTACAGCAAAAGGGTCGTCGAGTACATTTCTCGACATTGCGGGAGCAGGTGCGCCTTTTGGAATGGGTCCAACGATTGGTTTTTGCCATAAGAAATTGGGTGCGATCTGAAAATTGCCTAATCCCAGCATGAAACCTGTTAAAAAATTAGTTTGGTTGCCACTTCCACTGTCCTTGAGGCGCCAACCGGTAAAGGTTTTCGTGTAATCCGCGCCTCCATTGGCCACCAATCCCATTGCCGCACCTTGAGCATACCAGTTGAAGGATCCACCGGTATAGGTTATTTTGGCTTTTCCTCCCCAGGTATCTTTCATTGATATTTTGTCCTGATAGACAGTGTAATTTCCTACACTACCATCAACAATCTGAAAAGACTCATCGACTCTTGTCTGACCTGCCCAAATACCACCTATATCAATACCCAATTTCCCCAAATTCGTTTTTACATCAAAGGAAGCCCTTCTTGTGGGTGGAAGTGGGATTGCAAAGGAACTTACTGCCGATGTTCTTTTGTCGATATCTTCATGGTAAATTCCAGTAATATCAAAGATTCCCAGTTTCTGGCCATATTTTAGCAAGATTGCCGGGTTGGCACCCCACCAGAGTTCAGGACCAAAAGCAACTTTTAAACCATTCAACGATTTTTTACCTTCGATTTCAAAACCAAATGGTGCCCCACCATTGTAGATGTCGATGTTTGGCCCATAATTTGCCTCGGGGTATAAACCGAAAAGGTCTCCTTCGTATCCCCAATGATAATGCCCTGTACGATAAAAACCATTGAGGTTAAACCATTTGTCATTCCAGGTAAAATCACCTCTGTACACTTGTATCCGGTCAAGGGAAGTTAATGCCAGATTGCCCTGATCTGTATTCACATAACGGGTACGGCCACGATTTTCATAGAATATTTCATCGATCGGATTTTCGGCAACATTCCCAAGAATATTAAAAGATACATTGGCTTTGATATTTTCAGCAGGTTTCGCTTCAACACCAACATAAAAGGACTCCATATTGTCGAAACCGAGCCGGCTCGGATATTTCAAAGATTTGGTATCTTTTTCCTTCGGTGTGGTTATCATCTTCCCACCGGTACTGAAAGTCGTTATTTCAGATCTTATTCCACTTATCCTGATCTTATCTGACATTTCAGTATTCAAAGAAGCTTTGTCGCCTCTGGCTGTTAAAACAGAGTTGGTTACCTGTATATTTGCAAAATACTTATCCACCGCTTCGGCAGTTAAACCGTTGACATATGGATTTAGTTGATGGGCCTGTTGCAATGAATAATAGGCTGCACGGGGATACAACTGATAATGGCCACTTTCGTCTGTCTGACCTTTTGCACAGATACCATACCACTCCTCGTTCATATTGTTTTCTCCAGGTACGTAATCGTTGAGATAACCGCCGTTGACCCAGGAAGCATGGGTATCGTGAATTTCTAAATTTTCAGTTTGCTTGTATTTCCACCAACCATCGCTAAACATAAAAGTAAACCCACCGATGCAATTGTCCCCTTTGCCCAGGCCCGCTGCATTTTCATAAATTTCCTTCCAATTGTTTACCAGATAGTAATTTTGAGACACCTGATCTTCCTGGTTGGTAACCGTATTGTAGGCATCTGAACCAAACTCTGTGAACATCAATGGTTTATTGAAAGCATTTTTCACTTTCTGAAATGCATCCCCAAAAGAAACACCGCGGTACATATTACAGCCCAGAATATCTATGTCTTTACATTCATCAGCAATGATATCAAGGAAAAGTACATCTCCATTGCAAATGGCTATAGGACGTGATGTATCGACTGCTTTCATCGCCACAACCGCTTCGTTAAAGAGCTTATACAAGGCTTTGGCACCTGTGGTCGATTTTCTTTGCTCCATCGGAATATTTTCCGTTTCGGCACCCCGCCAGAAAAGACCATAGTTGTTTTCGTTCCCCAAGAGGTACATTAGCAAACCAGGAGTATTCTGATACTGTTTGATCATATCGGTTACTTCTTTCAGGAGCAAATCGTGGACACGCGAATCGGAATACTCAGTATTCAGGAACCATGTCCCATTTAATGTTAAACCATATCTCCCGAATGAGTGGTTTAACATCGTATAAATGCCATATTTCTCGTAAATGTATTTGATCCACTTTGGCTGAATACCAACATATACGCGAATGGCATTTACCCCCATATTTTTTAACATGGGCATTTCTGCATCAAGTGCTGCCTGAATAAATTCATCAGATTGAGACCACAAACTATAAGAATAATTGGTGCCGATTGGGAAGTAGTCCCAATTCATCCCATTAATCATAAAGTCATTTCCATTGACTACCAATTTCATTCCCTTTTCATTTTTTACAACCGATATTTTATCCACCTGCGCAAATATCGTTGTCGCCAAAAAGAGAAGAATGAATGTGTAAAAAGCTTTTTTCATATTATAATTAATTTAAGGGTTTATATATATTGCTCTGCCATTTGAATCAGTTTACCTATTCGTATTTGATCATTTCATTTTTATCCCAAATTCCCCAGTAAGCTCCTACGTCCCCTTCGGCACCCACTTTCCATGATTCGTCGAATGAGGTAAAGTAGAAAATGTCGATGTCTTCTTCTTTCGACCACAATTGCGTATTGAGAAAATACTTCAATGCGTTTTCACTGGAAGGCAACGCACCCTTATAATCTTCGCCCGAACTTGGCCATCCGGTTTCCGTAATAATTACACGCTTATTGCCTCCACCTGCCTTGAGGGCCTTGTAATACATTTGTTTCATGTACATTAAAGAATAATCCATGTGGCAGCACTCCCAAAATGGATAGCAGTTTGCTAGTATAACATCACATGCTTTAGTAATTTCAGGACAGTCCTCGAATTCATAATAAGCATCAATGTACCCAACCGATATGTGAGGAATGGCATCTTTTACCCTTTTAATGTATTCCAGAAGTTCCTTTTCGCTTAAATCTTCACGGTATAAAACCTCATTGCCAACGGCAGCAATATCGACATAACCCTCAATTGCCAAATCGATTAAAGCCGATATTTCCTGCTCATTTTTTTCGGGTTCCTTACCTAACCATGCACCAACTAAGGTCTTAAGCCCAAATTCCTTTGCTATTTTCGGAATTAGCTCATTGCCTTCAATACAGGAAAAGGAACGGACCCATTTCGTGTAAGGTTGAATGATCTTCATCCTTCTTCGTATCTGTTCTTCGGTAAGAACATCTCCCGGCTTTTGCCCCTCTTCGTAGGCACTAAAACACAGCCCATGCATTCCTGCATTCAAAACGCTCCTGAATAAATCACTTATTTCTTCTTTGGGCTTACCGGCAATGTCTGCACCACCTGCCAAAGCCATCATTTTTTCTTCTCTTCGTGACATATATATTGAATTTCCAGTTTCTAATTTCAAATTTCTAATTTCCAGTTTCCAATTTCTACAACTCCCCTCTGCGTTCAACCAAAGTATTCCGTATTTCCCGTGCCTTTTTCTCGGTAATATCGTAATTCCATATGATCCAAATGGCCAGGATTCCTGCCAATGAAGGAACAGTAATATCTGCTATACGAAGCCATGTAATTGTAGTAATTGATTGTGCCTCAACATTCTGATTAAAACCTACTGCACTCAAAATCACACCGCTTAAAAACAGTGCAATCGACATTCCGAGTTTAACCATCCACCAGTAAACAGCTCCGAACAATGCTTCTTTTCGCGGCATTCCATTCTTCAATTCATCGTAATCGCATACATCGGCAGTCATCGACATCATCAAAGTAAAAAGACCACCTATCCCAAACGACATTAAAGGCAATGGAAGGAACATCAGCCAGGGATTTCCAGGTGAGAATCCCCACCATTTTAGGGCGTAGCCTACAATTGAGATCAATGTGGATACGATAAAGGCATTTTTCTTTCCAATCTTTGTTGACATATAAGTGATAACCGGAATGACCAAAAAAGCAGTCAACAAAGCACTTACGGTGCCAAACCATGCCGGCCACTGACCCGCAGCGGCTTGGTTGCCGTTGAACAAATAGAAAATAACGATGTAGAAGGCAAACGAAGCAACGATCTGATAACCATTGAATACAAGGAAGGTAGCTCCGCAGAGACGAAGAAATGGCTTGTTGGTAACGGTTTGTTTGACATCCCTGAAGAAATCTTTCACATTCGAAACAATACCCTTGAATGACAATTTGGACTGACCTGTTAAATGTGCCTGATCGATTTCCTTGCAGAAAAATGCAGGTAAAATACCCATAACCAGGCAAATCAATCCAACCCAGACAGATAAACTTCTAACTCCGGTCGGGGCATTTGGAAATAATTCAGGACGTGAAATCAAATACCAGAACCATGGTGCGATCATCCAGGCGATCTGACCCATAAATTGAGAGATGGCCATCAGTCGCGTACGCTCATTGTAATCGGGGGTCATTTCGTATCCCAATCCAATCAGGGGAGCTGCAAAAACAGTGTATCCCAAATAGAAGACAATCGACATTAACAGAAAGTAAATAAAGTTATAGGTTTCGTGGTTGTTTCCGGCTTCCGGAACCTTTAACTGCCACATCAATATAAATGCAATTCCCACAACAATCGCCCCGCCAAAAATATAAGGTTTGCGACGCCCCCATCTTGAACGGGTATTGTCGGAAATATAACCCATGATCGGGTCGAGAATTGCATCCATAAAACGTGGGATCGCAGATAAAATACCCGCTTTATAAGGGCTCATGCCAAATCCGACGACCAGAAAAAACATGAATACCCCCAACGCGGCGGGCAATAACTGATTGGTAAGGTTTCCTGCGCCAAATGCAAACTTCTGTCCAAATGGCACGATGTCCTTGGGAGCTGTTTTGTGCTGTTCCATAATTGATCATTATTTAAAGGTTAAAAGACTTTCTGCATCACTATTTTGGGTTTACGGTTGACAGTAAAGAGGCCCCAGTGTTTTTCCGGTTCCAGCACTTCCTGAGAACCTTTCCATGGCTCGTCAAAAGCTTCAAACCAAAAAATGGGGATCCCTTCTTTTTTGCTCCATAATACCAGATCGTTGTAATAAATAGCTTGAAATTCCTGACTTGCATTTTCGGGATTTATACCCCGTCCATTGGAATTGGTGGCCCACCCTGCTTCAGTGATCACAACAGGTTTGCCGGGGTATCTATCGGCTATGCCGTAATAATTCTGTTTGGTGTATTCCATGGCTTCATGAATGTTTTTGTATTCCCAAACCGGATAGGTATGAATGGAAATAAAATCGACCTCATCAACAAGGCTTTTGAGTTTGTCGTACCATGGAATGTAGTTTTCGCAAAAAGTTACGGGTTGTTTGGCCCCCTTTTTTATCATCTTTACATAGCTGATCACTTTATTTACAGGCACATAATGATCAGTCCAGTCAACAGTAGCTTCATTTCCAGCCGAAAGGGAGAATATGATATGGGGATATTTATTGGCTAGACGAATCAGCTTTTTAACCTCTTTCACGTTATTTTTGGTGTTCCTTTCCAATTCTTCCTTAGAGAATATTGTACCCCATGGGCAACCAAAATTGTTTAACTCGGCGCCAATATAAGCACCAAGCATCACTTTAAAATTCAGTTTTTCCTTGTCGATTACCCTTAAAACCGTTTCAGCATGTTTACTGCAATCATACAAACGGAGGTAAGCCCAATGATTATGAAGCATCAACAGGTCTTCCCTGATCTGTTGATAAGTTGGATATGCCTCTGAATCAGGGCTTTGCCCATCTCTGTAGCCAGAATAGCAAATAGCTTTTCCTTTGGGAATACCAAGTTCTAAGAAAACATCCATATTTATCAATTATTTCGAGTATTTTAATTTTCCATTTTTATCCCACAGACCCCAGTAAGCCCCTACATCGCCCTCATCGTTTGTTTTCCACAATTCATCAAAGGCAGAGAAATAAAACATTTCAATGTTTTCTTCATTACTCCAATTTTGGATATTGATAAAATAGCTGATTGCATTGTTGAATGAAGGTTCAGCGTCAACGATAGAAGTTCCACGGTTTGGCCAACCTGTTTCGGTGATGATCACCTTCTTCCCATTTCCGGCTTTTAAAGCCCTTTGATACATGTCTTTGATGTAGAGCAGCGAATAACCGATGTTACACCCTTCCCAAAAGGGATAACAGTTTGCGAAAATGATATCGCAGGTATTTGCAATAGCAGGCCGATTGCAGAATTCATAATACGCATCCACATAACCAATTGGAATTCCTGGTAATTCACCTTTTACCCGCATGATGTATTTTAAAAGATCTTCTTCCGATAAATCCTCACGATACAAAACTTCATTGCCCACTGCAACCAAATCGGCATAACCATCTTTGGCAATCTGGACAGCATTGGCGATTTCCTCTTCGTTGATTGCCAGATTTTCGCCCAGCCAGGCACCAACCATCGTTTTTAAACCATATTCCTTTGCGATACGCGGGATCATCTCATTTCCTTCGGTACACGAAAAAGTCCTGATCCATTTTGTATAGGGCTTAATGAGTTCAATTTTAAGGCGGATCTGTTCCTCTGTGATAAAGTAACCTGGCTTCTGATCTTCAAGATAGGGGCTGAAGCAAAAACCATGTATTCCTTTGTTGAGCAAATCGGTAAAAATGATCCTAAGATCTGCTTCCGATTTGTTTGTACTGTCCTGCCCCACCAACGAAAGTATGTTATCATTCCTAAACGACATAATGACCTTCCCCCTCAATTAAAATGTTGTTTTACAATGTTTTCCTTACAAAATCCTTGAAAAAAACTTCTATCCGGACAATATCCCCTGTGCGCTGAAATATCATCGTACTCAATTTATTATCAATAATATGACCGGTTAGAAAAGTCGTTTCCCGATTGTTGAATGTGATGCTGATTTTATCCTCATTTGATGTAATGAATAGAACCGGAACCTGGCAGAAAGTAAATCCCAACTGTCCTTCGTGTAGCGTGATTTGCTGTTCCCCTCCCTTCAAATCAAAATAGTCAAATACACTACCCTGATTCAATAACTCATCCTGATTGAGCAAGGTGGATTGAAATCTAATTTCTCCATTCTGGATATGGATACCCAATTCCCTCATACGGGAGATAAAGTCCTCTTTTACAAGTCCGGTCATGCCCGGTTGCTTGGCACCGGCATTTCCAGGGGTATGCGAATAAGCATCTGTTGGAAATGCCCCAAATAATTCAGGTGATTTATTCAAACCTATTCCTGCTTTGATTTCGTAATAGTGGTCTTTAATTTTGCCAACTACAACACGATCAGCTCCTTTATTAACGGCATCGAAATAACATTCCTGGGTAGCTAACAGTAATTTGGAAACCATATGCCAATAAATACTCCCCAAGCCTTCGTAACCGTAAAAAGTCCCGGAACGTCCGGTAAACGACTGATGGTCGAATAGATCTTCGTATATTGCCAGCAACTGTTCTTTTTCTTCAGAAACAAGTTCAGAATAAATTGAAGGATCAAGGTGATCCAATGCACTTTCGAGTATGGACGCATTTCGGAATGCTCCGTTGAAATGATAATTTCCCAGATCATCGATGCTTAAAATTGACGTATCCTTTTCGGACACCAATTTGGCAAGCAGCTTCGACATTTTAACCTTTTCGCCGGGGATATTATTTTTTTGAGCAAAAAGTGGCAACTGACGGTCGGGATAAAGTAAATAGCTATATTGATCCCTACGAAACAAACTGCTCCATTTCAGGGAGTTGAGAACATCCAGACTCTCATTGGCCGACAGAAATCCGGAACTTAGTACAGCCACCTGCCCTTCAAGCATTTCATACAAGTGGCGTATAGAAAGACTTTGGTCTGAAAATGAAATCAGGTTATAGGCGTGATATAGCCCATCCGCGCGCTTGTTAACTTTTATAGATTGATCCATATACCTCAAACAGAGAAGAGTAAAATCAAGCAATACTTTTACCTGGACGGTTTCCTTTCTGCCGGAGAAAGAATTTTCATAAATCGAATTTCTGTAATTGCTCCCTGCCTCTCCAAGGTTGTCAGCAAGTCGGCGTCTATCAGAGTTTGAAAATCCTTTTGGGAGTAAGGAGTCATTTTCAACAAGAATCGTAAATAGATTATAGAACAATACTTTCACTTCTTCCGAGATGCTAATTTCCTGAATGTTGGATTCATCGAACCTTTCGGCCCAAAATTGAAGTGAACGCCTTAAATAACAAAGGGTTACCATTGAGACTCCATTGCCGACAAGTGCATTATTTGCATCGTTCCATTCGGGACGTTGTGTATTCAACCAGATACCGGCTTCAGGGATAAAATTGCTCAATTTGGCCAATAAGGTCACCAATATTTTTTCTGTAAGATTTACGGTGTAAATATTTTGGTCTTGACCTCTTAGCAACCGGCCATCAGCTCCGGTTTCTTTAGCCAGTTGCTTGATTTTGTCATTCAAATCAAAATCGAAAACAATGGTGTCCTTTGGATTTTTTACGATTTCGGCGTATGGTTTTATGCGATAAGGAACATTTGCATAGACAAATATTTCCTTCTGCAGCAGGTTGTCGAGCTTGCCAGGATGAAATTCATTGGACAATTCAAGGAATTTCTGTAAGTAAATAATCTGGTGATCGCCCCAATAGCCAATGTACGACCATGCATCATGTGGATCAGGACATTCCCAATCAATTCCTTCACGGGTGATGCGGTAGGGATTATAACCATCGGCAGTAGTGGCATTAACAAACAGGCTGATCATCCCTTCAATAAACTCAGGATACGAAAGGCTGAGGGCTTCCCAGTTCTGAAAAATATCGCGCCAGTTTCCCTGGTAGTTCAATTTTACCGAGCCATCCCTATTTTTTGTTTCGATCGAAAACTGGTTCCATGGGCGGCTTGGATCGCCATGCCTTCGGCTAAAAGTAAGTGGCAGAT
>JBAXWR010000222.1:0-12036 GCA_037128295.1 Mariniphaga sp. | reverse complement strand
TGTTCCGGTAGATCCCTGTCTTGTCATCCCATAGCTGGCTTAAATTCTTCCGGTGAGTTCCGTCCCTTACTTTTAAGTACTTTACCTTCTCGACTTTTCCAATGATGGTAGCTATTTCCGACTGGGCATCACAATGCGTTATATACATCCCCATCAATCCGGCATCGGCCAGTTCAAGCAGATGGGTTTGTTTGTTAAAGGGGATGTTGTCGTACATGGGGGAATTGTCCAAACCCGATTCGTAGGCAGCACCCTGCCAGGCATTGGTGGCGAAATCTGATTTCAAAGGTGGGCCAACCGGACTTGATCCCCAGCCAAGTAACCCTTTGGAATCGCGGTTTTTGGGCCACCAGTGGTTCCATTTCATCAGGTCATCGAAGACATATTCAAGCAACCACCTCTCTTTGAATTTGTTGTATAAAGCTTTGAAAACAAGGCTTCCAATGGGTGGCTGGGAACGGTCGTAGGAGGCACCTCCGTATGATCCTGAAAAGTTGGGGATAAATCCTCCGGGAGTAATCGCTTTTGTAATCTCAACTGCATTGGCATAAGCCAGCTCTTTACTTTCCAAACTTGCCATCCAGGCGCCAAAATAGGTGTCCCAGTCGAAAAGCACAAATTGTCCGCCAAAATTGTCGTTCCACAGTCGGCTGACAGGGAAGATGACCCTCTCTTTGGAGGCATCATAAATTACATTCCACCCGATCACACTTTGGATCGCCTGATAAGTTGCAGACAACTCCCCGTATTTCAGGTAGATCGCCTCCTGTTCTCCTCTCCTTCTTTGAACAATTGTTTTGAGCTGCTCAATGCTTTTCACTTCACCTGTATAAAAAGCCACAGTCTGATCAAGTTTAACTGCCAGGTAGGGAGAGGTGTTGGCGAGGAATTCCTTCTCGGGATCTCCGATGGTGCGAATGGTAAAACTTTTTTTGTCTGTCTTTGCAATAATCTTATTATCAATTAATTCCAGATTTCCTTTTCGATTCCACAAAAAGCCTGTTTCAAGTACTACACTTGGGATGTTTTCCGGCAGTTGTATCGGTGTGACCAGTAAAACCAAATCCTGGTTATCGGTTGTAGCGCTCTCAATACGGAATTTTACACCGTTCCATTCAACAGTAAGTTCGGAATAGCTTCCATCGTAAGCCTTATAACCGGGGGTGATTTTTTCAGGCCTGTTTCCCCTCGAAGAGATATAGGCCTCCTTGAGATAATTGTCGGCGTTGTTCTGGTGGAGCTTAATACCGATATTCAGGGCAAGCCCTTCAGTCATTAGAACATGGCTCAATACACTTTTGTGGTTAAAAGTGCCCCAGCCGGTTTGGAGCCTGTTTTGAATAGCCTTGTATTTAGAATCAGGACTTTCAGGGTTCTGTGCGATAACAAATCCTGAGATATTCAGTAATATGACAAGTAAGTTAAATAGCTTTTTCATTTTATTTCTACAATTTATTTAACTATGCAATCCTAAAATGTCTGCTTTGGAACCGGAATTAGGCGAAGCTGTTTCAGGTTCATCAATGATCCAGACATTAGCTGTTCAGCTTTAATTTCAAGATTTGCTGATGATGATTGCGCCCCAAGATGGATTCTCCCTATCGGCTTAGTTTTATAGGAATAATAACCTCCGGTATTTTCAGTTGTACCTGACAACTTCTCATCGCCGGAATTTATTGAAAATGTACTTCCTGAAACTTCAGGAGGTGCCCCGTAAGTCATTTCAATATCGAACCAGCCATCCGAAATTGACCTGTAATTCCAGATTAGCCTGTCGTGGGTGGATATCCAATTGGAGGTAATGTATCCTCTGGTATCTTCCCATTTATCATTGAAAATGTATTTTAATGAATCACCGGAAACTTTCGCGTTTTGCGGTAAAAACAAGGTATTTCATACCTGCCTCTTTGGCTAGCATTGCCCATTTTTCAGCAGAGAACTGTGTCGGATTAAAATTTTGAGCTAACGATGCATACTCTGAGCGGGGAATTTGGGCCGCGTGCATAATCCATTCTGCGACAAAAGGATCGCGGTATTCTTCTATTTTCTTCCCATTCCAGATGCCTCCGGGCATAGAATATAATCCCCAATGGATAAACATACCGTACTTGGCTGCTTTAAACCAGTTGATGGTTTCAATTTTTGAGGCATTCATTTTTTGCCATTCATCAACATGTATGGAAGGATAGTCAGTCAGGTTTTCCTGAGCTTTTGCTGTGACAGAGATGAAAACAAAAAGCAAAAATATAAATGTTTGAATTTTAGTCTTTTTCATAAGCTTACGATAGTTTTAATGAACAATTTTGAAACAATAATTAATAGGATTTTTCAGATTTCACGGTTACAGTTCCAGCTTTTAGTTTCCCTCCAGAAGAAGTAATTTCAATTTCTCCAGCTTCCTTTTTGGTTTGAACGATAACAACCAGTTTCCCGTTAAAAGTCCTCATGTAGTTAGAAGCAAATGAGGTTTGGTCAGTTGGGTCTCCGTTACAGACTGCTTTTAGTTTACCGGCGCCTTTTACCTCGAAAAACTGTAGGATGTTGGCTCCCGGGCACAAATTGCCATCCTTATCCAGCACCTCTACAGTGATAAAAGAGAGGTCTTTGCCATCGGCAGTGATAACCCGTCTGTCCGGAGTTAACCGTATTTGATATGGTTCACCTGCTGTTTTAATCACCTGTGTAGCCACTGGATTATTGTCGTTATCCATTGCTACTACCTTTATCTCACCTGGTTGGTATATGACGTTATCCCAGATCAGGCGATACCGTGTGAAGGTTTTGCTTTTGTCTTTCACTCTGATTCCCATGCTCTTCCCGTTCACAAAAAGTTCGGCCTTGGGATAGGTGGTGTAACACATCACGGGAACGGTATCGTTTAACCTGTCGGGCCAGTTCCAGTGTGGCAGGAGTTGTAGCATTGGTTTGTCGCTCCAAAGACTCTGATACAAGTAAAACCTGTCTTTTTTCAATCCGGCGAGGTCGATAATACCAAAATAGGAACTTTTAGCTGGTGTCCCCTCATTATAAGGAGTAGGTTCACCAAGGTAATCAAAACCAGTCCAGACAAACTCACCGGCCACTGCCTCACAATCTTCCTGCATGGCAAATTCATGGTCTGGTGTACTGAACCAGCTGGGCCCTTCCATATCGTAGCTCGACACATGATAATCATTATACCAAGGCCATTTGATTTCCTTTGCCGGGAATTTATATATTCCGCGGGTGCTGACAGTTGATTCAGTTTCGCTACCAATGAGGCAATAATTTGGCTTTTCCGCATGGTATTTTGAGTAACTCATATCGCCGATGCGCGGGTAGTTGATTCCGAAAAGATCTACTTCCTCAGCTATTCCATTGTTTATGGCTCCTCTGGCATTGTTGAATGCGGAGATGGTGGGTCTGGTAGGATCTTCCCTGTGACAAACTGCTGTCAGCATTTTTGCTATTTCTCTTCCCTTCGGATCCATGTGATTCAACTCCAGAACCTCATTTCCTATGCTCCAAATGATAACAGAAGGATGATTCCGGTCGCGGTGGATCATTGCTATCAGATCCTTTTCCCACCATTGGTCGAACAAGGTGTTGTAGCCATTTTTGTTCTTTCCTATTTTCCATTCATCGAAAGCTTCATCCATCACCAAAAAGCCCATTTTGTCGCACAGTTCCAACAGTTCGGGCGAGGGCGGATTGTGCGAAGTGCGGATGGCATTGCAGCCCATTTCCTTCAAAATCTCCAATTGTCGCTCTGTTGCCCTGTAATTCACGGCCGCTCCTATCGGACCCAGATCATGGTGATTGCAGACTCCTTTTATTTTTACATGCTTCCCATTGAGGAAAAATCCTTTTTCTTTGTCAAAACGGATGGTCCGGATACCAAAGTAGGATTCATAAGTATCAGTCAACTGATTGTTTACAAAAACTTTACTGATGGCTTTATAGGTTTCAGGGGTTTCAATACTCCACAACAATGGATTTTTTACGTTTATATTCTGCTCAAATACAAGTTGTTCAGCTACTAATTTTTCTTTCCTGTTTTCTGCAACTTTTTCACCTCGTGAGTTGATTATTTCAGTTAGTAACGCTACTTTAGTTGCATTTCCAGATAGATTGTTGATGGTAGTTTTAATATTTACCGCGGCTTGTTTTTCTTCTATATTTGGCGTTGTGATGTAAGTTCCCCAATGGGCAACATGTACAGGATCGGTTGTTATTAAACGCACATTGCGATAAATGCCCGCTCCAGGATACCATCTGGAGGATTCTTCTTTATTATCTAATCGGACTGCGAGCAAATTTTCTTTTCCGAATTCCACGAATTTAGTAATGTCAAACATAAAAGAGGCATATCCGTAAGGCCATTCGCCAACGAACTTGCCGTTGAGATAGATTTGTGCATTGCTCATGGCACCATCAAACTCAATAGTGATGTTTTTTCCCTTATCCTGAGCAGGGATAAAAACCGACTTCCGATACCAGCCAATACCAGTCCAGGGTAATGCTCCGGTTCGGCCTGTTTTTAATTCTGGTTTTTCTTCACCATCCGCTATTACCTGCACCACCTGCCAGTCGATGGTCATGTCGAAGGGTTTATTAATGGCCCAATCGTGTGGAACGGTCACCTGCTTCCAATCGCCATCATTGAAGTTGGGTAAGGATGCATCTTTTACATCTTTTTGGATGAACTTCCAGTTTTCATCCAAAAATTTGATTTTCCTTGGACTTTCTGAAGCTATAATAGCATTGTTCAACACAAAGATTAATAACAATATGAGAGTCGATAATCTCAAAGTCCTGCTTTTCATTTTATTATTTATTTGGATGGATTATTTTTGATAATACTTATAGAATTAAAAGGTATTGGTATAAAGCCTGGTATTAGGGATTCAAGGCTAATTCCTTTCTTAAGTCCCAGTTGTTGATCATCAGGAAACTGCTCCATATTATTCCCTATTTCTGCAAGTATTTATGCTGCCCCTCCTTTTCCAACTCCGGGAATGGTAGCAAGCGGCATCAAGAACCAATTCGTTTTCTTTTAGCAACTTATCTATTTGTGCATTTAATTTGACGATGATCTGTTCTTTACTTTTGATTGATTCATTTACTGTTTGCAACATGAAGTGGTGATGGTCGGGCAAATTTACTTTCAAGTATGTGTCTAAGTATACTACGGTTAATTGAATTTGATTTGGGATCAAAGTCAAAATATTTCCCCAATATTCAATTTGTTCGTCGGGTATCACTATCACTTTGATGATTGGATTCGTCCCATAATCATTAAAATTATATTCACCTGGCTCTTTCAGTTCAATTTCTTTGACTGCTTCCGTGTCTTGTTTCAACAAAAGATCAACCACGCGAACCGTTGTTCCCAGCTCGATTTCCTTCTGGCCTTTGCTCTTTCTTCAATCGGGATTAAAACTCCCCTGGGTAGTTCATTATCAGCTTTTAGTGCATATTTCGAAGAGCAGTTATACGTTCCTTTCTATAATAGTACCGTAAACCAGTTTCTTAATCCTTTAAATTTTTCGGTTGTCTTTTGGGTTGCTCTTCCCTGCTGCCAGACTTCCATTCCAACCGTGCAAGATTGATTCCCCTGTTCGGATAATCGGCACTGGAGATAAAATAATTACCTTCCTCATCGTGGATTATCTCAGGGGCATGTGCCTTGAGTTGAGTTATAGGTTCCCTATAATTAAAATCCAAAGGAGTGTCAGAAGCATAGACATAAGTACGATAATCATAAGTTTCTGGATTATGGCCATCATATAATGCAGGTAGTTCAGCTCCCGAACCTGCTCTATCCCACAAACACCAGAACAGGTAAAAAATGCCCTTGTGCTGCATTAATATTGGTGATTCACAGTTCCAGTTGTTGTCGGGTGCAACAAATATGTCAATAGGCTCGGTCCAGTGAACGAAGTCTTTTGAAGTTACCAAAATAACAGATCTGTTGTTGCAACGAACCAAATAGTAAGTACCATTCCAATACATAATGTTTGGATCGCGATTTCCACCATTGATCGCAAGCTTTCCATTATCTTTCCAATTGTACAAATCGGTAGATATGGCTTGCCCCTTGTGTGAGCTTATAAGCGAATAGGTGTTTTCAATTTTAATTGCGCAAGGAGCCCAACCTGCTCCGGCAACATCAATCTTTGGCTCATCTTTCCACGATTCGGGTTGAAAAGCGTTTACCAAACTCCCAGCTGGCGCAACTGCATGAAAGCAGAGACCTTCGCCTTCGTGAACCCCATCGTTTGAGATATCATTAGGCCTAGTTATACCAAAGCAATGCCAACGTTTATCTGACCCCCTGATAAAGGTATGGTCGTTGGGCTGCCATTGTCTATACGTTTGCCCTTTCTTGTAATTTTTTGTGTCTTTTAAAGTAAACACATCTGGTTGCGGTTTGTAAATGAGTACATAGTCAGATGCAATCTCAGGTATTTCCGATGGCTCATACTGATTTGGAGAATTGGGCTGAGAATAAGATTTCATCTGAGCAAAAGCTTTTTCAGAATTTAAAAAAAACAGACTCACATAAACTCCTAATATAGTTAACTCCTTAATTAATCTATGATTTCTCATGAAAATTAGTATTTTTCAATTTGAATGAATTAATGGGTTTTTTAAGGAATCTAATGACACAATTCCTATTTTTATATTGGAAATGAAAGTCAACTTTATAACTGGCAGGAGGCTATCCTGCCAGTTGTTAGTTCTTATTAATAATTCGGATTTTGAATTAAAATGCCTTTGCTTTTATCTATCTCTGATTGGGGCAGAGGCCATTGGTAAAACCGATCTTCCCATTTATATTTCAATAGACCGTCAGTAACACTATTAAGAACAACACCTGCAATATGCCACCTTCTTAGGTCGAAGTAACGGAGTCCTTCAAATGCCATTTCAATCCGTCTTTCTTGCCTGATTTTCAAACGCATTTCGTCTTTTGAAAGCCCGCTATTTAAGGGTGGCATATTAACACGTGCACGGATATCATTTATAGCTTTGTAAACCGAAGGATCTGGACCACTAATTTCATTTACCACTTCTGCATACATTAAAAGTATTTCCGCAAGCCTTAAAACTACTGTATTTTGTTGGCTTAATACATCGTATCCATAAGGTACATTTTCGGGAACTAAAAACTTTTTTAAGCCATAACCAGTTGGTCGATTGTTTGTTGGATTGTGAACTAATCCATTTCCCCAATCAGGTCGGTTAACAAAAACAGTTTTTTTCAATCTGGGGTCCCTATTTTCAAATGGATTTTTTTTATCTGTCAATGGGGAGACTCCCCAGGGCAAACCGTCAGAACATTCAAATGCATCTACAAAATTCTGAAGTGGACTTACTACAATCCAATCCCCAAAAACTAAATCAGGACCATAGGGTGGTGCGTTATCAGGTGCAAAGTAATTTATTGAAAAAATGATCTCTTTATTATTCTGTTGACCTTTATCCTGAAATATGTTTTCAAAAACAGGACTTAAAGAATATTGTGGAATTATATCCAGACATAACTGTTTCACTTGATTTAAAAGATTTAAATCAGCAACCCCATTATTTCCATAGCCCGCAAATATTAATACTCGGGCTTTAAAAGCCTGGGCAGTTGATTTTGTTGGGTGAGATTTATTTTCATAATAAGGAACAATATTCAAATGAGCTATACTAAAATCGAGATCTTTTATAATCTGCTCATAGACCTTCTCTTTTGACACTTTCGCCTGGACTTGCGTTTCAATAGTTAATGGTTCTAAAACAAGCGGTACATCTCCGTATAGTTGGTAAAGGTTAAAATAATGAAATGCACGTAAAAATTTCATTTCAGCTTCATAATTTAGCTTTTGAGTTTCACTAATATCTACACCTTTATAGCTAGCTAATTCATTAAGGAAAATATTTATTCTGGCAATTGCTTGGTAGCTATATTTATAAACACCTTCGATATTTCCCATGGTTGTTGAAGAAATATTTCCTTCAACAAATAATTTTGAACTTCCATAATTATGCTGACCATAACTGTTGTCTGTAAAATTATCCCAATTTGGAAGGAGAAACCCCCACATTCCAGCAAGTGGGGTTTCCCAAGGGGCAGTATCCAAACCTTGAAGTTTTCCATTGTTTGCAGTCATGGCCATATCAAAATCAGTTTTTGACTGCCAGAAGGTTGCTGAGGAAATCTTGTCTAATGGATTTTTCTCTAAATAATCTTCACAACCGTAAAAAGCGAACACGGAAAATAATACGCATATTATTATTAAATTATATTTTTTCATTTCTCTAATTTTTATAGTTTAACATTCACTCCAAATGAGAAAATTTTATTCTTTGGATAGTTTATTAAACTTCCACTACTAACTCTTTCCGGATCCAACCCAGGATATTTGGTGATTGTTAGAAGATTATCTCCAGAGAAATAAAGCCTCAATGATTCAAGTCCCAATTTTTTAATAATCCCGTTTGAGAAATTATAACCAAAAGTCACATTTTTTAATCTTAAATATGAGGCATCTTGAAGGAACCAAGAAGAATTTCGACTCAAACGTTGTGGCGCGGAATTTCCCCAATAAATCCGGGGCATTGTAGAAGAATGGTTGGTTTCAGTCCAACGTTCGCGCCAATTTGTTGTTGGAGGAGCTCCTTGTACAAAAGGAATTGTACCCCAGCTGTTTACAAAATATTTCACACCATTAACTCCCTGAGCCTGAATTGACAAATCAAATCCTTTCCAATTTGAGGAAAAATTAAATCCGTAGTTTAAGTTTGGATACCTTCCCTTTATAGCAATCCTATCATTATTATCTATTTTCCCATCATTATTTGCATCAAGATATTTTAAATCGCCTGGGACCGTAGCATCATTAAATTGTTTAGGAGAATTTGCAATTTCTTCATTAGACTGGAAAATCCCAATCCATTCTAACATATAAAAAGCATCCCATTCTTTCCCTTCCTCCCGAATGAAATAATTATTAATTTCTTTGGAACCAAAATCAACTAATTTGTTAATGTTCTTATCAATATTAAATCCAATAGAATAGTTCAAGTCTTTTGATCGTACATTTTTTATTTTATTAACATATTGAATCCCTAGCTCAGCTCCGGTGTTCTCAATTGTCCCGTTATTTACAGTTGGTGGCTCTAAACCAACTACTTGAGTTAACTGTGAGCTTCTTAGAATATCAGAAGTCCTCCTTTTATACCAATCAAAGACTACATTTAATCCGTCAAATACATTTAAATCAACTCCATAATCTAGTATCGAAGTTGTTTCCCATTTTATATTCTCATTCGACAATTGGGTTTGAGCTACACCTGTTGAAAGACTCGAGTCATCATATGAATAATTACCCTTTATAGAAAGAATTGATTGGAATGGATATAAGCCTATATTTTGATTTCCAAGTACCCCAAAAGAACCTCTTAGTTTCATGCTACTTAGCCAGTTCCAGTTTAAGTTTTTAATAAAATTTTCCTCAGAAACTCTCCAACCAGCTGAAAAAGATGGGAAAGAACCCCAGCGGGAGCTTTTTGGTAACCTCGAGGTTCCATCATATCTCATATTCGCTTCCAACAAATATTTATCTTTAAAGTTATACCTTACTCTACTGAATATGGACATTAATGCCCATTCAGTTTGATTTCCTGAGGCCTGCTGCACCGAAGGGCTTCCAGCATCTAATTGTCTCAAAATGTTACTTGAAAACACCTTTCTATAACCATACAAATATTGATATTCATTATCTTCCATACTTGCACCTAACATTGCATCTATTTTATGGTAGGTGCCGATGGTATTATTATATGTTACGTAAGAATGAATGTTTTTGTAAGCTGTTTGCTCATCTTGTACAACTAATCCAGACCCACCAACATCAAGAAGGGACATGTAGTCATTTGTTCTGAAATTATATAATGGTATTTGTGCCCTAAAATCTTGATATTTTTTAAAATTGAGATTCATTGCTACCTTGGTGGACCAACTAAAATTTTTTGCTATATCTATATCTAACCAACCTAACGAATACAAAGAATAATTTACGGTACTGCTATTAACTTTATTGTCAATTTCTGCAATCGGGTTGGTTAAATTATACTCAAAATCATAAGCTTTGAAAGAATACCGCCCACTCCCATCTGCGAGCATAGGTGAATAGGTAGGGGGTTGTGCCATAGCATTCGCAAACATTACTTCGGCCGTATGGTGAGGATTAACTTTATTATCTTTTCCTAAGGAAAATTTTGCTCCAAATCTAATTTTATCATTTAGCTGTGAACTTATCTTTGCATCGATGTTTAGTTTGTTATAATCATAGCCTTTCATTACACCTTTAGAATCGACAAATCCAAATGAAAGGTAATATTGCGTTTTTGCTTCACCACCGCTAAAACTTACATGATGGAGTTGTGTTGGTGAAGGCTTGAACATCAAATCAAGCCAATTGGTATTAGGGTACAAACTTCGATCTGTTGCATTTTGATAAGCACTAATAATTGCATCACTATATAATCCAGTTGATATACCACTATTTATTTTTGCTTCATTAGAAAGTTGCATATATTCACTGGAGGTTGTAACTAAATCGAACAATTTTGTAGGACTATTAATAGCATAAGTTCCATTGTATTCAACTTTAACTTTTCCTTTTACACCCTTTTTTGTTGTAACTAAAATTACACCATTGGCACCTTGTACACCATAAATTGATGCAGAAGCAGCATCTTTTAAAATAGAAATACTTTCAACATCATTAGGATTCAAATTTGATAAACTACCTTGAATTCCATCAATGATTACTAAAGGATTGGAGCCGGCACTACTAAAAGTTCCCCGTCCCCGAATCATTATATCAAGTCCTTCATTCCCAGGCTCACCAGAATTTTGAGTAATTTTGACTCCGGGTACAAAACCCTGCATCATTAATCCAATGTTTGAAACAGGCCTTTTAACAAGTTGTTCCTGATTGACATTTGCAACCGCACCAGTGAGATTAATTTTCTTCTGAACCCCATACCCAACTGCAACCACCTCTTCAATCCCAACGGTTTCCTCGGCAAGCGTTACATTAATTGTTGTTTTGTTCCCAACAGCAATTTCCTGTGTTTTCATCCCAACAAACGAAAATTGCAAGGTGGCATTTTCAGGAATATTTCCAAGTGAATAATTCCCATTCATATCGGTGATCACACCGGTTGTGGTACCTTTTACAACGACTGAAACGCCTGGAAGTGAACCACTTGATGAGTCTGTCACTTTTCCGGTTACCTTGTTGCCCTGTTGCTGGCTGCCCATATAGGTCGGAGCCAAAATAATTTTGCGGTCGATTACGGTTACCTCAACATTTCTCCCATCAAAGATTTTGTTGAGTACGTCACCGATCTTTTCATTTTTAACCTGGATGTCAATTTTACGGTCCACGTTGATCAGTTCGTTGTTGTAAACGAAGAAGAATTCACTGGAACTCTCAATGGCTTTGAGTGTCTCTTTGACAGTTACACTCTTTAAATCGAGCGTGACCCTCGCATTCTGCGAGTAGCTCCCTGTGGCAAGCGAGCTTAGTACTGAGGTAATTAGAATAAACAGCGTTAGTTTCATAATTAAAAACAGTTGTCGCGGGAAATTCCCTGACAGAATTCCCCCGTCTTTGAAAATTTTTTTCATACCTTTGTTTGATTTTTATTAATAATTGATTTTTGCTTGCCTGTTGCGCAGGCATCCTGAAAATTTTAACAGGGGAGTGCTTCCAACACTTTCCTGTTTTTTTTCGCTTTAAAATGTTACTACATAGGCAATATGATTTTAGTGTAATATAAAAATGGTTACTTCGACTTTAAAATGATCTTCCTTTTTGAATAAGAGTTGTCTCCAAGTTTTTGTGCAGAGATAACCTCATATTCCATTTTTGAGGTGCGGTTCAAAATACTTAAGACCTGCTCGAGCGGTTCGTCGATAAATGTCGCGGTGAAACGGTATTTTTCAAGTTTCTTGTCGGCAAGCTCAATATCAACATTATACCAATTTTC
>JBAXWR010000221.1:0-12055 GCA_037128295.1 Mariniphaga sp. | reverse complement strand
GGTCAATGACTGTCAGAGGCATCGGGTGAAAGTAGCGAGGTGCACTGGTTTCACGACCAACTACACCATCAAGAATTGCGGCATTTAACATGGCTTTTGCATTTGCATCATTCCAAACCGTGATACCCCAATTCACTCTGGTGTAACCACTTGCAACCAACGCTACAGCGGTAGGTCCGGCAGGATCAATGTAGTTATACAACCCTTGAATGGCCAGGTTTCTGGCAGTAGTCGTGTAGGCTGCGACCCCCCAATTGTAGATACCGCGCCATCCGGGGTATAATGCAGGGTCAGTATCGACAGGAGTTTGAGTAACCGTTGCAACGTTACCACCAATCTGGACATATTTTGTCCAGATATAATTCGAGATAGTTCTGCCGCTTGGGAACGTGTAGTATCCGTTGGCTTGAAGTCCTGCCGTCATATCTGCCATTTCTTTGCGGATTGCGATGGCTCTTTCGTTGAATTTACCCGAACGAATCATGTCCCAGCGAATAGCCCCTTCGCCCAATAATTCCAATTTGCGCTCGTTGTAGATGGCATCCAGCAAAGCCTCTCCCGATAACCCGGAAATATTTTTGCTTGTATTACCAAACGCTCTTGCACGTATTTGGTTGACCAATGCAATGGCACCTGCAGCATCGGTTCCTACAACTGCCTTTGCCTCAGCAAGCAATAGCATCAGATCGGCCATTCTCAATACCACATAGTTAATACCGGAAGAACGGAATGTAGCATTGGTGTATAAAGGTACGTCTCCCCTGTTTTTGTCCCATTTGTTGGTACTTGGTCCACCACCGCCAATACGTGTACCCACGCCTAGTGGAATAATGTTTTCTTGTCCGGTAGCCGCATTGCTACCGGTTACAACCATACTTACGTCACGACGCATGTCACCGGTTTCATAACCATTGTAGAAGAACGAAGGTACAATACGGATAGCGGCAAATGTATTTAAGTAGGAGTTGACTGAACTATTGGAACCCGGACGTGCCATACTGTATCCATACTCACTGTTTCCAATACCCGGTACGCAACCAATTTCAAAAATTGATTCCGGGCTGATTCTCCTGGAGTTGACCTCCTGCCAATGTTTTTGGAAAGGATTATTAACTGGCCTTGTATCAGTTGTAATCAACTTTGCAGTCCCGCTCTGGGTGTTTACGGCAGCATTCAGGTATTGCTCGGCTACCTTGACATAGTCCAGATAATCTGATCGACGTGCATAAACACATGTTGCATCATCAGTTCCCTTATTGACAAACGTTACAGTGCCATACAAACCCTTGAGATCAGTTCGGATGGTTTGCCAGCTTCCTGCATGCAGGGCTATTTGGCCAATCAGTGCATTGGCAAAAGTGCGGCTGATTCTTTCTGCCGTAATTCCACCTTGTCCCAGGACAAACATTTTGCCCTCAACAGCTTTCACATCAGCAAGGATTTTATCCATTATTTCGAATCGTGAGGTCAGAGTGTAGGTTGTCACCACCTGATTTTCATAACCATACGGAACATCACCGAAATGGCGCACCAACTCCCAGGCCAAATAAGCCCTTAAGGTTTTCGCTTCACCATAAAGTTGTGTCCAACTGGTAGGAACACTTCCCTTTACATCAGTTTGGTATTCAGCTTTTGCACCGATCAGATCGGCAATACGGGTAGCACGTGCAAGTGCTACGTTTAAACTATTGTATAAGCCCATATCTGTATTTACCGTAGTTGCACCGGGCTGCAATCTGGCAATGACATTGTTTACGGAAGGATATTCGCTCATGTATTCAGCATCCGATCCAAGCGGGTCCTGCCAGTTGTAGTTTCCCCCGGCTGCGGCATTTTGGCGATATTCAGCATAAACCCATGATAGTGCTTTAAATGCCTCGCCTGGACTCGACATGACAAAGGCATCATCGGACTGGCCTGCATTCGATACATTCAGATAGTCTTTGCACCCTGTAAACATGAACGGCAACAGAGCCAAAAATATGTATATTCCTATTTTTTTCATGATTGTTTTTCTTTAAAGATGATTTCCATTTATACGATTTAGAAAGTAACATTTAAGCCAATCACAAACTGACGGGCACGGGGATAAGTTCCCCAGTCAAGTCCGGGAGTCGGATAACGGGAGCTATTTATGTTTTGACTCGTATTGACATCAGGATCAAGACCGGAGTAACCTGACAGGGTAAATGCATTATAAATGGACCCATAGATGCGCAAGTTACTTACCTTTACCTTGCTTAAAAGCTGTTTTGGTAAGGTGTAACCTAAAGTCACTGTATTGAGACGAAGGTAGGAGCCATCCTCGATACCGATATCGGAAACATAGCCTTGTTGCAGAAAAGTTGACGGTACGCTTGAATTTGTATTGGCGGCATTCAACTGGTCAGGTGTGATCAGTTTCACAAGACTCCCGTTCTGAATCTGGTAATTCGTATAAGAGTCTTTCACGATAGACAGCTTATTTCCGTAGAGACCACCACCTTTGTTGCCATTAAACAGCGTCGCCAACTTATTGGCATTGTAAACATCATTGCCATAACTCCAGTTAAAATACAGACCCAAATCGAAGCTCTTGTAGCCGGCATTGATGCTAAAACCCCCGGTGTTTTTTGGATTCATGTTACCGATTTCGACCATATCTTTATCATCAATCACATTATCCTTCACATTGTCCACAAATTTCGGCAAACCAGGATAAGCCTGCTGAGAACCGGGAACCAAACCGGCACGATAGGAGACAAATGATTTTGAAAGATCTGCAACTCCCGTTTTTATTGTATAGATATTCGTTGCTGCATCAAAATTGAAGTCATCTGGTGTATAGAAACCTAAACCATCCCTTTGATAACCCATCACGATACCAACAGGTTTACCTACCAGCAATTTGTAGTCAGCATTTGGAATACCGGATTGCAAAAATTGAGTTCCATAAGCGCTTTGCATCCCGTCTGCGAGTTTGTCGATGTTACCCCTGTTAAAGTTGATATTTGCACTTGCTGTGATGTTCCAATCCTTGTTCCTCAGGATCGTACCTGTTAAAGAGATTTCCACCCCTTTGTTACTGGTCTGCCCAATATTGGCGTAGCTGGTTGTAAATCCTGTGATGGACGGAATGTCGGTCAGCATCAACAAGTCTTTTGTGCTGTTTTGGTAAACATCGATAGTACCCGTCAAAACATGTTTAAACAGTGAAAAGTCAAGACCGATGTTGCGTGTAATGGTGGTTTCCCATTTTAAATCGCGATTTGCCAATTGCGCAGTAGCCAGGTCATAGGAAGGCTGAAGCGCTCTATTCAGACCATACTGCCAGCGTGTGTCTGTAGTGGCTGCCCACAATTGCGACCACTGGTCAGCACTGATAGCATCATTTCCTACCTCACCGTAAGATACGCGAAGTTTCAAATCATCTATTTCTTTAATGCTTTTCATGAAAGATTCCTGTGAAATGCGCCATGCAACTGAACCAGCAGGGAAGTATCCCCATCGATGTTCCGGAGAGAAGTTGGAAGAACCGTCAGCACGGAAGGTCGCGGCAAACATGTACTTGTCCTTAAGTGAGTAATTTGCCCTACCGAAATAAGACTGAAGGCGGCTTGGGGTACTCACGCCTGTAGAAACTACCAGGTTTGCCCCGTATTGCGACATCATGGCGAATGCATTATCCATGGTAAAATTGGCAGGATATTTTTGGCCCGATAGGCGCATACTGGTTCCGCCCGAATTGGTTACTTCCTGACCCACCAAAAAATTGAGCCGGTGAATCTCTTTCAGTTTTAATTCATACGCCAGGGTGTTCACCCATCGCAATGACCTGGCATCATTCTTTCTGAAGTCTGCATCGCCTGCATATTGAAGTGATCCATCACTGTTCAGGTAGTTTACCTCGTTACCACTGGCAGGAGTAGGACCTCTCCAAATCTTATTTTGCGTATAATTGCGGGCCAGCGTCAATTCAGAGTGATAGTTTAATCCTTTGACAATTTTCCAGTTCAGACCGGCAGTCGCCCGAATCGACTGAGTCAATAACAGGTTTTGACGGTCTTTAATCACATTTACAGGATTGTACATATCATCCATGACGAACGACTCCTCACCCAGAGAGGCATCACCCAGGTAGGCGAGATCACCTTTAATATTACTTTTAGCAATAGGGCGGAATCGATAGGATCCGGAGAGGGATGAACCGTATCCACTGGTTGTGCTTTCATTACCCATAGCGCTTTTATCTGTATATTGCAAGTCCAGGTTAAAGTTCAGGTTGTCACTTATTTTCTGATCTAACTTTAAGGATGCTACAGTTCTTTTGGAAAAAGAGTTCAATTTCATACCATCTTCGTCGAGGTATCCCAATCCTAAAATAACTTTTGTTTTATCGGTTCCTCCCGTAATGGTCAGGTCATGATTCTGCGAGAATGAACTAAAATAGACATCTTTTTGTACGTTGTAGGGATCCACATTTTTGTAGGCATCCAAACCTGCAGAGTTACTGCCGGTGTAGGCACCAATTCCGAACAACTTTTGGAATGGCGTGGTATAAGTTGTACCAAAATAAACATCCAGAAGTCCCCATTTGAACGATAAATAATCGTATGGGTTTAAGGTTTCCTGATATCCTGTTGGGGTATTGAATTTTCCATAATTGCTATAACTTACAGTAACATCGCCCGATTTTCCCCTTTTGGTTGTAACGAGGATAACCCCATTGGCACCGCGAGCCCCAAAAATCGCCGTGGAAGAGGCATCCTTGAGCACGTCGATGCTTTCAACCATTTCGGATGGAACATCACTGATGTTGCCCGGAACACCGTCGATCAAAATAAGCGGGTCGTTACTTTGTGAGATGGAACCTCCACCACGCACGCGAATAGAAATCGTCGCATCAGGGCGTCCGTCCTGAGAACTGACATTCACACCGGGAAGACGTCCCTGAAGAGCTTGTGCCACGTTGGAAACAGGAATCGCAGCAATTTGCTTTCCGGTAACCGATGCCACCGAACCCGTTACATCGCGTTTTTTAACAGTACCATAACCAATGGCAACAACCTCTTCAATTTGCAGGGTGCTGACGGTCAATTGTACATTAATTACGGACTGTCCGCGAATGGGTACCTCCTTGGTATCATAACCAATAAAAGAGAATTGGATGACATCCTTCTGGACATCGGCCGGAACAATCGTAAAGACACCTTCATTGTTGGTTATCAAACCATTGGTTGTTCCTTTTATGACTACATTTGCACCCGGAATGGGTGTGTTTGTCTCATCGATCACTTTACCGGTTACTTTTTGGGCATAAATTTGTGCGCCCGCAAAGATGACCATCAGTGCCAACAGACATACCTTCTTCAGAAAACTTTGCTTCATTTTCATCATCACTAATTATTAAGTATATTTGATTTTATTGCTACTATTTAATATTGAATTCAAGTGATGCCATAATAAATGGCCCGACACCTTTGGGATCATTATCGCGTACAGGTTCTTTGATGTAATATTCGAATGAACCATCACGGTAAGGATTGCCACCCAAACCAGCCACGGAACAGCATTTTGTAAGGCTGATCGACCCATCACCATTGTCCTTAATCAGATTTTTTAGGATGCCATTGTACCCTTTTTTCGCAGATATTTTATAACCATCAGTGATATAGCCCTTTCGGGATGCTTTCAACAAAGCATAAACAAACATGGAAGAACAGGTAGCTTCAAGGTAATTCCCTTCGCGGTTCCCCTGATCCAACACCTGATACCACAATCCGGTTTTGGGATCCTGATACTTCTTAATCCCGGTAGCCACCTGGTTCAGGATTTCAAGGATTTTGGCACGGTCTTTATGTTCCTTTGGTAGAAAATCGAGCACATCAACCAAAGCCACTGCATACCACCCCATTGCCCTTCCCCAAAAATTTGGGGAGCAACCGGTTTCGGGATTTGCCCATTTTTGGGTATTGCTCTCGTCCCAGCCATGGTAATTTAGTCCAACTTTGGGCTCATAGGTGTGCTTATGAATTGTAACGAACTGATTGACAACATCGTCATAAAGTGCAGGTTCATTGAATTCTTTGGCGTATTGGGCATAAAAAGGGGCACCCATGTACAAACCGTCGAGCCACATCTGATTGGGATAACGCTGTTTGTGCCAGAACCCACCTCCAGAAGTACGTGGCTGTGTTTTAAGCTGGTCGCGCATAAGGACAATCACCTTCCTGTAACGTTCATCCTTGGTTTTTTCGTAAAGGTCGAAAAGGAATTTACCGGAGTTCAGGCAGTCGATATTGTGTTCTTCCACTTTATATCCCGCAACATTTCCGTTTGTGTCGATCATTTTATCGGCATACAGTTTGGCATACTTATAATAGGTATCATTTTGGGTCTCCTTGTAAACAAGCATCATCGACTGGGCAATCAGTCCCTGTGTATAGTTCCAGACTGGTTTGGGATTAAAGTCAACCGTCCACGGTTCGGGAAACTGTTTCATTTCCGAGTCCGCCATTTTGACGGCCATCTCCAAGCCTATAGATTTAACTTTAGTAGTCTGGGCCGTGCCAATAAGAGTAAGCGCAAGTAACCCAAAAAAGAACAGCAAAAATCGACCTGTTTTTACCATGTTAGTATTGTTAATTTTTACATCAAATTTGCCCGGTTTGCTTTTCAATTCCGGCAGAAAAAATCAATGTAAAAATAAGTACAGGAGCGTTAAGAAGGGTTAAAGACTGTACCATTCACAGGGGACAGGCGTAACAGTGAAAGGCTGGATTTCCCAAATTGCGGGTAGAGAAATATCATATGAATCATCAGAAATACATATCTATTTGAATTTTAAATAGATACGTATATTATGTAATTTTGGGAATTGAAATTATATTTTAAACATTGAGTTACTTAGAAGAGTCACCAATTTCGTCATCAAGCTGATTGCGACTATACGCATATCGACTGATAAACAAAAACTATCTTTGTGCTTTCAACATAAACGATGGGAGACGAAATAAAGAAAGTTAAATTTAAGCGTAATGCCACACTTCAGGTTGAAGTTGTGCCATTACAGACGCTTACAACATTAAACAAAGACGTTTTAATTATACCTCATCGCACCAATTTTTATCACATTTTTTTATTTCAAAATTGCCAACCAACACATTTTGTTGACTTTGAACCAATAAGGACAGAGCCATACTCTTTTTTGTTTATAGACAAAGACCGTGTTCATCAATTCGATAGATTATTGAATTATGAAGGATATGTTTTAATCTTTACGGACGACTTTTTTTGCACTACAGAAAACGACACCCGGTTTTTGAGAAGTAGCATTTTGTTTAATGACCTTACAAACAAGCCAATACTTAAACTTGCGAAAACTGATTTTGAAAAATATATCAAAATCTGTGACAATATTACAGAAGAATTGAGTTTACCTTTGGATAAATCAAAGCATATCATATTAAAAAACCTGCTTCATAACTTTCTGTTGCTTGCTGAAAGAGACAAACGCAAACAAGGATTTACGGAACTGAAAAAGGGCCCTGACCTCGATTATACTTTGTTGTTTCGTGATTTATTGGAAAGCAGCTACACCAGGTTAAAAAGTGTAAATGATTATGCTAAAATAATTTGTATTTCTGAAAAGCGTCTGGGACAGGCCACTGATAAAATTTTAGGCAAATTACCCAAAGAAATAATCAACGATAGAATTTTGTTGGAAGCCAAACGCCTTTTGGTTCACACCAATCTATCCATCAAAGAAATTGGCCAGAATTTAGGGTTCGATGACCCTACCTATTTTGTTCGCTTCTTCAAAAAAAATACAAGAACAACACCCGTAGAGTTCAAAGAAGCTTTCCTTAAGATATAACTTTCCCAAAAGTGCCATATTAAGGCTGATTTGTCCATTGCATAAAATCCGGAACCATCTCATCTTTGCGCCATTATTAATCATTTAAAAAATTTAAAAAATGGACAAGAATAGAGACGCATTAATTGCATTTTACAAAAAAGCATTAACTGTAAATACAGAAACCACCCCGACAGCAGTTTTGTCTGAAGTTTTAGCCGATGATTTTCTTTCGAGCGGTTCAGTAGATAGCAAAGGGAAACCAGCTTTAATTGGGCAGGTCGAATTCTTTTGGAAACTAATCCCGGATTTAAGTTGGGCGCCACAAGACATTGTCAATGAGGGCAATAAATATGTAGTTCGAAGTTTGGTTAGCGGTACACCTAACGGCGATTTTATGGGACTACCTACTGACGGAACTAAATCGTTCAAAATCATGTCAATCGATTTTCATACCGTTATAGATGGAAAGTTAACTTCTGTGCATCATTTGGAAGATTGGGGAACAGCTATGAAGCAATTAAAATCGTGAAAAAATGAGCAGTCATATTGACATTGTACCAAAATGGGTAAGAGTTGTGGTTGGAATTTTAGCATTATTGAACGTTGCTTTCGGCCTAATGGGTTATTGGGATATGTCGATACTTTTCCCCAATGCCACAGGATTCGACTTAACCAATGCTATTTTTAAAAGTGCGAGTTTTGAATTTGCGGCACGAAATCTTGCTATAGGTTTAGCTTTGATGATAGTTGCGCTGAAAGGAGTACCTGAAAGCGTTACCATTGTTACCATCATCAGAGCTTTAATTGAGATTCAAACCATAATTATTGCTATAGTTCATACTAATATTACCTCAACAATCATTTTACCTGTGGTATTGCTGGGAGTTGAAATTTTCGTAATTCTAACTTTAGTAAAAGCTATTGCAAAACGCGACTCAAAATGAAAAAATCAGTAGCATTTGCAATCTTAATTTTCTCAATAACTTTATTTTCCAGAGCTTAAACTACAAATCGCATGAACGTAAAATCGGAATACATCGAAATTGCCAGATTCAAACTAAAAGAAGGCTTTACAAACAAGCAGTTCATCGATGCCGAAAGTGATATTCGCGCAGGAGCCATTCAAAAGCAAAAAGGTTATCAGGG
Organism: Mariniphaga sp.; assembly: GCA_037128295.1. GTDB lineage: Bacteria > Bacteroidota > Bacteroidia > Bacteroidales > Prolixibacteraceae > JAAFHB01. The sequence continues at coordinate 3,072 of JBAXWR010000221.1, read as the reverse complement.
CAGAGATTTGTATCTGGATTCAGATGGGTCCTGGCTTATAATTATTCGTTGGGACAACAAAGCATCTGCTGATGCCTGGACACCAATCTTTATGACTCTTAAAGAAGGACAAGCCTTTGGTGGGCTATTGGATTTTTCGAGTGCCAGACAAGAGCATTACACAATGGTGAATCCTTAAAATAAAATGAATTTAATAAAAGTTTTCTCTCTTTGGTCAGGGAACTTTTTGGTTTTGAAATGAACAGCATTTAATTCGTGGATTGATATTGTTTTGTTTAACTCTGTACCTCCTTATGCTTCCCGATATACTCCATCGAACTCATCCCGAATTCCTGGCGGAAACATTTGCGGATATGGGACAAGTCCCTAAAAACCAACGTATAGGCCACTTCCGAGACATTCATCATTTTCTGGACCAGCAACTGAGAAGCTCTTTTGAATCGGTTTGGAGGGCGGTTTGGAAGGGTGGGAAAAGTTGGCGCGGGAAATGGGAGTTTAAGGTTGCATATAGCTAAATATTTAACGCATAGGAGCATAGGTAAAACACAATAGGTAAATAGGCTCTATTATTAAAGGTAAGCTGCTACCACGAATAAGCCAGACTTACCCAAATTTTGCAATCCCCTTTGTGCCTATGTGTTTTAACCTATTGTGTCCTATGTGTTTAAAATTGTATGAAGTTGCGAGCCATTCCCCCTATGGCCGCTTTATCATCTTTTTCACCTCAACCTTACCATCCTTATTTATCGCTTGCAGCAGATAAACTCCAGAGTTCAGGTCACCTATGTAGAGCTTATTTTCAATGCCCTGTGAATCTGATAATTGGAATTCCTTCACCTTTGCGCCCAAAACTGAATAAATGAATACGCTCCTGATATTGCCAGTGGAAAGGACACTGATGTAATCTTTCGTTGGGTTTGGCCAGATATTGAGATCGTTGAGCAGCACCTGATCTTCAATGCCAGTATATAAAGGATTCCCAAAATTCCGGGTCGAATAGATTCGGTACTCTCCCGGGAGAAGAGCGATGGATTGGGAAGTGGTGGCCACATTGTAAGTTTTCAATCCGAAATAGTCATACCATGTCCCGGTTTTCTGAAATTCGAGGCTTGCATTGGCTGTTGCCATCCCAAAATTTCCGACAATCAAAACATATTCCCCATTCAGGTTCAACTTAATCCATTTGACCTCGCCTGCCAAAGATTGCGTAAAATCGGTGGTCGCAAAAACCGGGTATTTTTTCTTCAGGAAATTCAAATTTGCATAAACCTGAAACAGTGCTTTCCGGTCTGCCACATCCTTGTATTCCCAATGGATCGGTTTTTCACTAAGGCGCCCGTTGGCATCAATTGAAACATCGTATCCCAGCTCCCCAAATTGCCAGATCATTTTAGGGCCCGGTACCGTCATGAAAAGTGCAGCAGTGAGGGCAGCTCTCGACAATGCAGTAGATAGATTTTTAATACTATAAACACCGGAAACATTTCCATAGGTGAGGCATTTATAAAGTAGTCGTTCTTCATCATGACTTTCCATGTACCCAACCAATGAAGGTTTTGACCATCCCCGGTTCTTATATGAAGTGCCGCTAAGGTCCGATTTTCCACTATCGTTAAAACCCATAGCGCCTTCTGTTGCGGCATAGTTCATATTACCCCAAAGGAGGATACCTTTTCCATAATTGGCCAGTTCGGTTTCTTCCGAATTCTCGGCCAGATGCTCAAAAATGACAATTGCATCCGCTTTGCGTTTCCAAATTTCGCTTGCCATCCGTTTTAGATTGGCAATGCGTTGAGCGTCATAAAGGCTTCCCCAGGAATCGGAAGAGGTCTTGATATTGTTGGAAAACCCTTTGGTAAAGTCGAACCTGAAACCGTCAATCTTGTATTGGCTCATCCAATAAGAGCAAATGCTGTCAACCAACTCGCGGGTGGCAATGCTTTCATGGTTAAAGTCGTAGCCCCATTGCGCATCGGGATTTGTAAAATTGCTCTGTACATTGTACCACGGATTTTGTGTGGTCGGTTTCGAACCGTCGAAATAGAGTTTTACAAAAGGGCTTGAGCCATAAGAATGGTTAAGGACCAGATCGGTCACCACTGCAATGCCACGTTTGTGGCTCTCATCGACAAGGCGCTTGAGTTCGTTTTTGGGACCATAGTATTTATCAGGTGCAAAATAGAAAGATGGGTTGTACCCCCAACTTGAATTTCCTTCAAACTCGTTCACAGGCATCAATTCCAGTACGTTGACCCCAAGTTCTTTAAGATAATCGAGATGATTGATCACCCCGCCGAATGAATGAAGTTCATCAAAGTCACGAACATGACACTCATAAATAACAGAAGTATCGGCAACTGGTGCAGAAAAGCTGCTGATCTGCCAGGAATAGGCTGTCTGATTGGTTTGAAGTACGGAGGTTATCCCTTCTGTTTTACCTGTGGGATAGGACATTAATGTGGGGTAGGTAATATTTGTAATGTATTTATCGTTGTCGGGGTCACTGATTTTTTCGGTATAAGGATCGGCAATTTTGAGGTTTCCATCAACAAGGTACTGAAAGGCATACTCTTTTCCGGAATTCAGGTTGGGAATATCAAGCCAGAAGTAATCGCCGTCTTTTTTCATACGGGAAGTTGATGAAGGGAGCCAATTGTTGAAGTCACCGATGACATGGACAAAGTTTTTATAGGGTGCCCAAAGAACAAGCCTTGCAGTTTGGGCGTTGACATACGTAATCCCTTTTTTTGTGCCCGCAGGTAGCGATTGAACTACCTGTGATTCAAGGACATTCACAAATACTGAATCGGCCATTGATTTGGTATCAATTGTTGCAACTACTTTCAACCAATAATCGCCGGGTTGGGAAATATTGAAGGTATTCGTAATCGAAGTACCCGTAACGGATTTAATTTCTGAATTATTCTGGTAAAGCTTAAGGCTGGAAGATAAAGTTGCTGAAGCAGAAAACTGAATGGGTGTATTTGCAGCAACGACAAGGTTCGCAGTTGGATTGGTGATCGAAACATCCAAAAGGCCATCTTCGAATACATCAACAAAGATATCTTTGCC
>JBAXWR010000220.1:0-12120 GCA_037128295.1 Mariniphaga sp. | reverse complement strand
TCATTGCTGCTATTCAGGTTTTCAGGAGGAAGACTAGCTCCGAAAGTTGAAGGAAGCGAAAGTAAGCGATTGGCGGCTATTCCTTCACGTTTGCGGTAAAAAACATCAAGTTCTCCGTAAAGCTTAGATTGAAAAACGGAATAGTCAATTCCCACATTGTAAGTTGCCATCTTTTCCCAGGTGAGATTTGGATTGGCCAACCCACTTGAAGTTAATCCTTTTTGAATATCACTTCCGAAGATGTAACTTACACCAAACTGATAACCTGAAAGATAGGCAAAGCTTGCCACATCATCAAAACCGGCATTACTTAAACCGCCGCGCAGTTTCAGATTATCTATCCAGCCCAGATTATCTTTGATAAAACTCTCTTCTGACATTTTCCAACCTGCAGAAACACTTGGGAAATAACCCCATCTTTTATCCGAAGCGAATTTGGCTGATGCGTCTGCACGGAAAGTTGTTTCAAGAAGGTATTTATTCTTAAATGAATAGTTTAACCTGCCGATATAACTATTACGTCCCATCTCTGAGGCACTGCCATTGGCATATTGGTCTTTTGTACTACCTCCAAACAGGTATTCAATGTTTGGTGTCAGGAAATGATAACGTTGAGCAATGATGTAGTCATAACTGTAATCAATTGTTTCATACATAGCCAACGCAGAAATGGTATGATTTTTTGCAAAAACGCGGTCATAGTTAAAAGAGAACTGGTTGGTAATATTTCTGCTTCTTGTGTTGGTATGACCCAAGCTTGCTTCCGGGCTCCAAGTTCCTTTTAAGGTATAGATTTTATCTGCAAAGCTGTATGTATAAAATGCGCCTGGCTTCCACATGGTCTTTTGAAGGTTGTAGTTTTGCGCATAATTGATATAGAGTTTTGCTGACAATCCTTTGATAAACGGGAAATTGTATTTCAAAGCAGCCGCAGCTTTGATGTCTTGTACATCATTATCCGAGAAGCCCAGAATATTTCTGTCACTAGAGTTAACAGCCCCTCCAAGACCACCTGCACCGCCCCAGGATAATTTGTTTGGATCAGGTAATGAAGGAAGCATATTAGGATAAGAACACCAGAAGTCGTGCCATACCCCGTCTTCACGAGCAGGAAACCTCCTGAACTCATTGATGTTTGAAAAATCGATCTGTAGCGATAAATCGTCGGTAATCTTTGCGTCAATGTTTGATCGGATATTAAAACGTTGAAAATTGCCACCATTATTTTTCCACATACTTTCCTGATCCATAAAACCTAATAGTCCGAAATATTTGATTTTATCACTTCCTCCACTGACTGTAAGGTTGTGTTGTTGCATCGGTGCAAATGGCCTGATTAGTTCATTATACCAATCGGTATTTGGATAATCTGGATCTGTACCTGCATAGAATTTTTTGACATCTTCTTCTGTGAATCGTTGTTGAGCTCCCTGGTGCATCCTTTTTTCCCGGTCATATTCAGCCCACTGACCGGAACTCATCCTTTCGGGGTAATCAGTTGCACTTTGAAGAGAATAAGAACTGTTTAATGTTATCGTTGGTTTTCCGTCTTTTCCTCTTTTTGTTGTAACCAGAATTACACCGTTTCCTGCTCTGGCTCCATAAATTGCAGCAGAAGCATCTTTCAATATGGAAACAGATTCAATTTCATTTGGGTCGATGTTATTAAATCCACTTTCAACACCATCAACAATAACAAGTGCATTACCATACCCACGTATACTTAATGATGCCGCATCACGACCCGGAGCCCCGCTGGCCTGCTTATAAACCAAACCAGGTAAACGGCCTGCCAATGCATTTGTAGTGCTTCCCACAGGAGGCATTTTTTCCAAAGCTTTGCTATTTACTGAAGCAACAGAACCTGTCAGGTTTACTTTTTTCTGCATTCCATAACCCACAGCTACCACTTCTTCAATGCCAATGGCTTCATCTGCCAGAGTAACATTGATCGTTGATTTTCCACCCACAGCTATTTCCTGTGTCTTCAGCCCCACAAACGAAAACTGCAAAACTGCATTGTCTGGAATATTTGAAATGGAATAAAACCCATTATTATCAGTAATTACCCCTGATGTAGTCCCTTTTACTACAACCGAAACACCGGGTAAAGAACCACCTGAAGAGTCTGTTATTTTTCCTGTTACCCTTTTCCCTTGTTGCTGTGTAGCCTCCAAATTGCCTTTTGTCACCACTATATTCTTGTCCAGAATCTTATAGGAATAATTTGAGTCAAGAACCTTTTTTAATACTTCATCAATCGTGGCATCAGAAACCTTTACTGATTGCCGTTTTTCGAGGTTAAACTCTTCGCTTTTAAAGAAAAAGCCAAACTCGCTTGTCCGCTCTATTTCCCTGAAAATATCGACGATTGTGGCATCCTTGAGGTTAAGGTTGAGCCGCGCTGTCTGACTGTAGGATTTCGCGGCTGTGGCCGTGATCATCGTAAGTAGTAGAATTCCTGTTGTTAGTTTCATAATCCGGAACGTTTTTTTCCATCTTCGCTGTGCATTGCACAACAAATCACAAATTTTTTGCATAATTTTGAACTGTTTTTTAGTTAAACTTTGAAACTGAACCTTAATCAGTTTCGATTACTGAATTCAGGTGCACCCCTCCACGGGTGCACTTTAGTTTTAAAAAATGGTAACCTTGTCGCGCCCCTCCTTTCTGTCTGTAATTTTGTAATTGATCTGATCAGTCAACGAGAGCATTTTCAGCACCATACTTACCGAAGTTGTCCGTTTGATCACACTCGTATATCTGGTATTTGCCAACTTTGGATTGCTGATGATAATCTCCACATTATACCAGTTTTCCAGTTCACGGCAAATTTCTGCCAAACTCTTGTCGATAAATACAAATTTCCCATCCTTCCAAGCGGTTGAAATGGTGGGATCGCGTGGTGAAACAGCCATTTGGCCATCATTTTTATTAAACTGTGAATATTCACCGGGTTTCATTGAAAGGACCGGTTTATTCTCAATATTAAATAAATCGACCCTTCCATCTATAAGTGATGTGTAAATACCTGATTCAATGCTATATGCACGAATATTGAATTTTGTACCAATGTCCCTGACTTTTAAACCTCCAAGGTCAACGGTTAGTTTTCGGGCAGGGTCAGGAACAAGGTCAAAATAAGCTTCACCATTGAGTTGGGCTATTATCTCACCATCAGGGTTGTTGCGAATAATCAGCTTTGATGCAGAACTTAACCAGATTGAGGATCCGTCTCCGAGATGAATGGTCGAAACTGACCCTTTCTCGGAAGTATATTCGATCTGCCTGGCAAGACCCTGAATTTGCTGTTGTTTTGGCAATAGGTTCTGTATCAAAAAACCCAATAAAAGTGCAACGACAAAGACGGCAGCATACCGGTACCAGAATTCGAATATTCTGAAACCATTGACCGGGTTGGCCTTACTCCAAAACCTATTGAAGCTATCTTTCTGTATATCTGAATGTTTTGATTGATCAATATTGGATAGGACATAGAGGTTTTTGTATGAAAGGAAGATTTCGCGTTGTGTTCTATCCTCCTCCATCACCTGGTAGAAATTGCTTTTTTCAGCTTCGGTAGCTGTATTTTTTAGAATCTTTATGAAAATTTCTTCTATCATATTTCTGGAATTAATCACTAAACACACAAGTGGGGTTTGACCCTATCGAAAAATCGAAAATAATTAAAAAAATGTTACTGGCGGTTGGCAACTGGCGGCTGGCTATTCGTGGTAATAGTTTGTGGCGGAATACTGAATTGTGGCTGGCAGTAGTCGGTGGACCAACTTTTGAACATAGCCATCTGGCAATTACAGGAAAATTACCTCCCGGAATTAACTGAAGTATTGGAACTGAAATACCCAATTAATTTCAATGGACCCATTAACCCTGACGGTTTCAATGGCATCCCTTTATTCAGAATGGTTTCGATGGGCGAAGTTGTCCACAGACTTTTCACACTTCCATACTGAATTAAATCGCCAATAAAACGGTTGCGACATACGTTCGCCACAGTTATTTCCAGCTTGTTTTCTGCCTTTAGCAAGCCGGAAACATCAAGTCGGGTATTGGGTTGCCATGGGTAGGCCAGCAATTTGCCATTTAAAATCACTTGAGAAGTTGCGCTCAGGTTACCCAAATGCAACAGGATTGAATCACTTCCGGATACAAAGTCAGGTGAATTGAAATTTATCGTATATTTCGCTTTCCCGGCAAAGTATTTTATGGCAGGATTATCGAATTCGGTCAGTGATTTCAAGTTAGTAACTTCAACAGGCTGAATCACTTCATCGGATATCGGGAAAAACTCAATACGGATTTTCGTATTCCCCAGATCCAGGATTTTAGGTTGAGTTAGTTTTGTCTTGATAACCTTATTCTCATTGGTTGTGAAAGCATATTCTCCGGTCAATTCACTTGTAAAAGAGAAATTACCGTGATTAAAAGCTGCCTGAGGAATCTGAATGGAAGTATCAGCGAGTTGCTGCTGTGGAAAGATTTCTTTTCCGGCCAATGAAACCTGCTGAATGAATTGCGCAGGGACTTCATTATTAAATATAAATATCTTTGATTCGTATGGCTTAAAGGACACAGGTATCCGGGTTTGGTTTTTCTCCATGGAATAGATGGCTGGTTTTATTACGGCACCATTTTCAGCATTCCAGATTTCAGGAGTTTTACCGGTAACCCGGAATAAAAGTTCACGGTTCAAAGCCCTGGTTTGCTGATTGAAAACAAAATAGATATCCAACTCTTCCAGCTTTTTGTGGATATACATGATTTCCTTAGGGTTAGCGGTGTTGGTGTTCAGATCGGAAATAACATTCAACTGCTTAAATACTTCCTCAAGCGGTTTTCCTGAAATCATTTTTCCCTTGCCATAACTATTCTCGTTGGTGTTGCCCCAAACTTCACCGGCTAATTGGTTGAATGCAGCAACTTCATATTTAAGGTCAGTGACCGACAACATCTCAAGCGGTTTTGGGCCATAAACCACGGCACCGGATTTCACCAAATCGGCAATCCGTTTTAAAGTTGAAAACTCCATTTTGGTACTGTTGTGCAAAAGCAGTAATGAGAAACGTTGTTTGGCGCCTAATGATAGCTTCCCATCAATGACTTTGATTTTGTGATTCAATAGATCGATGTTACATGCGTTGGGCCGAATGCCATAAGGTAAATCGTTTACAAAACTTTTGGTGTAAAACCATGGCAATTGATCACCGGTATAAAATAAGACATCAACAACAGGTTCTCCTTTTTGAAGGATATATTGTACACGAGACTGGTACTTTAGCCAATCCTGATTAAATTCCCATACCGGATTGTTACGATTATAGTGACCGCCAAATTTACCCAAGGTCATGCCTGGCTTGAGGTCAAAAGGCTGATGGATATAGCTATGCAAAATAATTTGGTTAACACCCGAACAAAAAGCAGCATCACCAAAAGGTTTTAGATCGCCGGGGGCTTCGGAGTAATGCGCGTTTCCTGTGTATGCCTCAGAACCAATAATTTGCTTACTAAATGCAAGAGCCGAAGAAGTTGGCATGTTGGTGACAGGATTATTTGCAGGTTGATAATCAAGCAGGTTTTTCGAATTTGCATTAGCCCAAAATTCAGTCATAGGCATATCAATGTATTCATTCGATTTCAACGCATCCATAGGAGGATAGGCACCCCAGCCACCATAAATGGCCTCTCCATGGTATTCCATCTGGTTTCTGTGACTCAATTCAGCAAAATGTTTGTAGAAGTTTTGGTCTATCAGGTCGGCAATGGTTTTGCGAAAATCGAATAAGAAGGCTTCTGAAAGTTGCATATTTCCGATAGTTTCGCCACATAAAACCGGAATCCATGGAAGGATACTGTAGCCTCTGCGGTTTTTGAATTCTTTCGCAAAACCCTTCGACCACGTTTGAAATTGTGCCTCCCAACTATCCATGATGAAAAATTTAAGGGTATTGCCTTTATAACCGCCGGCAGCCTCAACCAGTTTTTTCGCGTAGCTGTTGATGTGTACATTCAGCGCAGCGGTATCCATTTTGTCCACTTCCAATCCTAATCCTTCGGGTGATGCGGGATCAACCATTACTCCTGTTGAGGTATAGCCGAAACGAATAATCTGCCAGCGTCCCTTTGGTGCGTTCCATTTCAGCGTTCCATCGGCCGACATATAACTTGTAACATCTACAATTGAGTTTTCAGAAACTGGTTGAATCGTATTTTTTGTATTCGCATCCAGTGCATTTTCGTTCAGGTCATAAACCGAAGCTGTTTTCTCGAAAAAGGAGGTTACATGAGGCTGAAAAAGTGGCATTTCGCTGTCTTTCAGCAATTCAAATTCAGCAACCGGAAGCGTATTAAAATAAACAAAACTTGTTCTGACCAATTCGAGTCGGAAATATTTGGCTTTAGTTGCCGGAAACGATGCTGTAACAGCCTTATTTACACCAATAAACTGTAAATCACTAACTTTGGTATATGTATTTCCATCGTTTGAAGTTGATAACGCAAAAAAGAGTTTAACCCTGCCTTTATCCACCAAAGGAAGATCCCAGCTAAATGACAAATGCGGGTAAAGGACGAGTTTATTGGCTGTAAAATCAGCATTAAAACGAACATCCACCACATGCCCTTTTTTGAAATCTATTTCACTTTTAGGATTTCCATCAAAAAGGACATTTTCTGTCGAAACTTTATTGACATCAATTGCAGGGTTAGCTTCTTTAAACGAATTTGTATTTTCATGCATCGGAAAAGCAACAACTGCTTCATCGCGGTAAAAATTTTGCACCTTGATGGGTTCCTGAAGTTTTATGTTTATTTCTTTTCCTCCATCTATTGAAGTTTTTGTCCATACGTATTGTTTCATCGACAATTCGGGTGTGATCCACGAACCGCCTACTGTAGCAAAGCCGTCAATCGTTTGAATGCCAATGGTAATCCCCAATCGGTTTGCCTCTTTCAATGCCCATCGGAACATTTCAATCCATTCGGGGGAATTGAATTTAACTTTTGGAACATCTACTTTTTTGGTGTAAATCTCGCCAATATTGAATATCGTCGCCTGGACAACACCCTGTGCTTTCATGGCTTCCAAATCTTTGGTAATACCATCTTTGGTAATGTTGCCACCCATCCAATGCCACCAGACATGCACTTTTGATGAGGTTGGCGGATTCTGGAATTCGGATTTATTTAACAGTGTTTGAGCATCAAGTAAAGATGCAAAAAAGAAAAATATCAGAAAGCCAGTTAGTGTCGTTCTCATTTTGGAATCCTGATTAGAGTAATCATTATCAATGCTTTATAAATAATTTCAATTCAAAAATCTGAACCAATCTATATCAATCATTGCATCCCTGTCGCCTGAAAATTTTAGCCAAAAACCATGAACTCCGGGGGTCGGTTTCACATTGGCTTGAACAGTCACCCATTCATCGGGATTTGAGGTGGCAGGAACATCAATTGATGCGAAGGTCGAATGCCATGTTTGATCCATCACCAATTGTATTTTCCCCGCCTTCTTCCCAGGTTTCAACCTGATTTCAATCTTGTTGATGTCAGATGGAAAACTGATGTATTTATACACTACCCGGTCACCATCTTTCATTTTGGTCAACTGTTCTTCATTTGAAGAAAAAGCTGAAACATAGGAATTCCCAAATAACAGACATGCCCATTCAGCTTCAATTCTCGTTTTAGCATTCAAAGGACCGGAAGTTCCTTGTGAAGTCATTTCCACTTCGTTGATGCTTCCGTCTTCGTTGAAAGTAATTGGCTCAATACAAGCCTTGCGCATGATATTGCTATTGTGCGTCGCACGATGGTAAAGTACATACCATTTGCCTTTGAATTCGACGATTGAACCATGATTGTTCCAGTTTTTCGGGTCGCAATGGCTGTTATCGACAATAACACCTCTGTATTTGAATGGCCCCATGGGTGATTTGCTGGTTGCATACCCAATGCAACTTGGTGTATTTAACCGCCCCATGTGTGCATAAATGAAATAGTAAATACCGTTCCTCTTCACCATATAGCCACCTTCATGAAAAAAATGTTCTTTCTCAGTAACGATATTGTCAGTTATCGTTGAAGTGTCTATTTCGGTCATGTTCGGTTTGAGCCTAGCCATCTTTGCGGTAAACTGACCCCATATGTAATATGCCTGACCATCATTGTCGATAAATACACAAGGATCTATTTCATTGATGCCTTTTGTATAGAGCTTCTTTCCATTGGTAAACGGGCCGATCGGCGATTTGCTTGTAGCCACACCTTCAGCATCACTGCCAGGTTGACAATAATACATGTAATAAGTCCCGTTTTTATACTGACAATCAGGAGCATAAAGTATATTGTCGTTGTAGGAAACCTGATCTTTTGCTCCTTTTGAAGAAAACACATCGCGGGTTAGTTCCCAGGTTTTCAAATCGGAAGTTGAAAGTACATGGTGCGTCCATGAGCAATAGTAGGTGGTACTCTCATCGTTTGATCCGTAAATATATAATTTGCCGTCAGCCCAAACATGAGCCGATGGGTCGGCAATATATACACCAGGAGGAGAAATGGGGTTTTGCGCAACAAGAAAAGATGCCGAAAGAAAAGTCAAAAGAAGTGTGAATTGAGATTTTTTCATATTCTGTATTGTTAATTAAGGGTTGAATCTATAATAATTACTTCATTAATCCAAACTATAAACCTTTACCTTGTGGCATCTTGAGTTGATGGGCTTTTGCTAAACTTTTGGTGTAATACTGCAATTTGTAGCTGGTGGCTGGCAACTTAATTCAAGAAAAAAAAATAGTAATCAGGCATATAACCACCAGATAGTCTTTCAATTCATGACGCAGGATTTTAAGCGATTTGGTCATCCTCGCCTCCACTGTTTTGACGCTGACAGAAAGTTTGTCGGCGATTTCCTTGTATTGCAGTTCATCGAAACGGCTCAACAAAAAAGTTTCCCTGAGTTCATCGGGAAGCGAAGCAATTGCATGATCAATTTTCAATCGCAGTTCTTCAAATTCGACATAGCTTCCCAATTTTTCCAAAGCCTCGTAATTGAACTGCATCTCAAGGTACTTGAGGTTTTCCTGATGCTTAAAGGCTGTTTTCTGGTTCCGGAGGTAATTCAGACAATTGTTCTTTGTAATGGTATAGAGGAAGTTACGGATATTGAACCGGTCATTCAGGGTTTCGCGAATCTCCCAAAGTTTCATAAATGAATCCTGAACGATCTCTTCGGAAACTTTCTCATCATGAAGGTATTGAAGTGCCAAATGGTAGATCACACCGAAAAAATCGGTATAAACTGCCTCAAAGGCCAGTTTCTCCCCTTTCTGAAGGGACAAAATAAGGTAGTGGAGTTTGTCTGGATCCATTTCAGAACAAAAATAAGAAAAAACAAATAGTGAAATGATAATACCATATTTAATGTATTTGAGATAAGATTTAGGACTATCAGTCGTTTGATGAAACAGAAGAAATTCACTGTAATTGATGATGTAGCTGGTACGCGGTTGTATTTACCCCGTCAGTTCAAGTTATTTTGATTATTATTGTCACCGTTCATAAATTTATGGCTTTTTAATATCTTTACACCTGAATTGTTGTTTCCTATTTTATTTTACATATTTCGATGAATTATAAATCTATTAATCAATTAATTACAATTTTATGAAAAAACTTATTCTGATTTCTGTCGTTTTGCTGGTTGCTTTTGGAAGTTTTGCCCAAAGAGATATGAAACAACTTTTTAATGGAAAAGACCTTGAAGGTTGGGACATCTATGTTGGTCCAAAGGAAAAAGGTGGTACTCCGATCGGTTTGAATGTCGATCCAATGAAAATATTTTCAGTAACTAAACTTGATGGTGACATGGTTTTGCATATCTCCGGCGAGATCAATGCCTCTATTGCCACAAAAAGGGAATACAAGAATTACCATATCCGGATGGTTTTCAAATGGGGTGATAAAATGACTACACAATTTAATTCTGGTTTATTGTACCATAGTTATGGTGATTTTGGTGCAGGGCTTGGGGTCTGGATGAGTTCCCACGAATTCCAATTGTGTACCAAAAAGATGGGTGATTCGTATTGTATGGGCAAAAGTTATTTCGAAATTCCAGTCATAAAAAGCAGCAATGGCAAAACTTACACCTTTTCACCGACTGGAGAGAAAACAACTTTCGGAGAGGGCCAAACTGCCGCAAACGGAACCAAAGCCGTCGATTTCGAAAATCCAAAGGGTGAATGGAACGTGATTGATTTATATTGCTATGGCCGGACTTCTGTTCATGTTGTGAACAACGGGGTGGCCATGGTCAATTACAATTCGGGGAAAATCGAAAATGGAAAGGTTCTTCCTCTGACAGAGGGTAAGATACAGATCCAGTCGGAAGGCGGCGAGCTTTTTGTCAAAAGCCTTGAAATCGAATCGATCAGAGCAATTCCGGCAGAGTTGCTGAAATAAAAAATGTTGGCGATTACCGATTAAATTCATTTCCTCCATGAAAAATACCCTCTATCAAAAATGATGGAGGGTATTTTAACTTTGAAGAGGATTGAACTTCAAATAAACAAACTTTAGTAGGCAGTGTCCCGGTGACTATTTACCGCATCAACAGTCACCCGGACACTAAAACGAGATTCGAAGGTTATTAGGTGACCATATATAAAGAATTGAAAATAAATCAATTAAAGTTGGAGGATTACCAAATAACCTATGGTAATAAAGACGATAAAAACCATTACCTTATAATCTGGCCTATACTCTATTATTAATCAAAAAACAATCACTCTCTGAAATTCCCCTCCATTGGAGGGGTGGCGAAGCCGGGGTGGTTAAGTAGCTAATGCAGTTTTTTCTATTGGGATTCGAGATGAAATATTCAAAACCAAGTTATTATGGCCGCCTTCCTAAAAAGTGATATTTATTTCAAAAATAAGGTAAATCGAACTATCGGATCATATCGTTACAAACGACAAACCATAAACCCCTCGTTACAAACGAGGGGTATCTGATTGGTATTCATTTTAAAATAAGGTATATCCAATAATGGGATTGTGTCGTTGCAAACTACAAACAAAAAACCCCTCGTTGCAAACGAGGGGCATATGAATTTCATTTGATATTTCAGTATCTTATTGCAGTACAAACTCGATAGGTACGGTATAAGCCACATCCACGGCCTGACCGCGCTGTTTGCCGGGTTTCCAGGCTGGTAATAGGCCTATAACCCTAAGTGCTTCGGCATCAAGTGATGGGTGTACCCTCTTAACTATTTTCGCATTCGAAACTTGTCCGAAGCTGCCAACTGTAAAATTCACGAATACTTTTCCCTGGATTTTTTCCTTCTGGGCTTCAACGGGATACATGATATGCTGTGCAAGAAAGCTACGCAATGCTTTTGATCCACCCGGAAATTCGGGCATCTCTTCGACAACTACAAAGACTTGCTTTTCATCCTGAGGCTTTTGGATACCATAACCAATGACTTTTACATCATCAAGGTCTTTCGGTTCACCGGTATTTGCTCCAATGGATGGTTTAAACTTTATTTTTTGATCCAGTGGAAAGCCGATCCTGATTTTACTTGTATCAACTTTGGCGGAACCCTTTAGATTGATCATTATAACACCGTCTCGTCCTTTCTCCCCAAAATTCTTGACAGCATTCTCCCCTTTTAAAATATTGATCGACTCAATGCGGTTTGGATCAATACCTTTTACTTCGGCAGAACTTACTTCAACTCCATCCACCTGATAGATAGGTTCAGGTTTGTTTCCATCAGTTCTGATCTGGAAACCTTTTTTCTTTGACGTGATCAGGATTACCCCATTCTTACCCTTTTCTCCATATATTGCAGTCGCCGACTTATCCTTTAAGACACTGATCGACTGAATATCGTCCGGTTTAACCTGATCCATTTTGCCATCTGCAAGGGGTACTCCATCCAGAATTACATAGGGTGGATTTTTTGAATTTGTATTCAATACCTCATCGACATTTTTTGCTTGTGCCGGAGGTGGTGGAGGCGGTGGTGGAGGTGGATTAAAGGTAACTGTAGGTGCAGCTTTTGATTTTGAATCAGAAGTTGTGGTGAACTTT
>JBAXWR010000022.1:0-46932 GCA_037128295.1 Mariniphaga sp. | reverse complement strand
GTTCGCAGTTGGATTGGTGATCGAAACATCCAAAAGGCCATCTTCGAATACATCCACAAAGATATCTTTGCCCCCGGTTGCCTTTCCTTCAAGGTAAGCTCCACCAACCTGAACACCGCTACGGAAAACCATCGCAATCTTTAAAACCTTTTCACCGGCAGGGACACCAAAATACTGGCGGATATCGGGAGTAAGGTCGATCTGGTAACGGTTTGACCCTGTTTGTGTCATCTTTGCTTTCGCGACATTTGTACCCCATACGGCGACTACATATTTCCAGTCGCTCGTGGAAGTGCTTTTATCAGTTATCACCCCGATATGTGCATAAACATCACCAACATAATCTTTTAATCCGGCAGAACCCTGGGTTGCATCGAAGTTCAACGTAACTTTTGCATTTTGGGTCGGTAATGCAGGAACTGAACTCACCTGACAGAAAACCGGAAGAGAAAACCAAACGAACAAGAAAACCAAACAAGTGCGGGCCATGGTGTTATCTTTTAAGATATTTTGTCACATAAAGGATATTTAGAAATATAATTGAAATAAAAGGGAAATATAATTGAAATAGGATAGAAATATCGTGGAAATAAATAGAAATATCGTGGAAATAAAATTATTCACGAAGGCAATATTTCAATGAATTTCTATCTATTTCAACATATTTCCATAAATTTCCATTTTATTTCAACATATTTCATTGCATTTCAACGTATTTCAACTGTTCTCCATCTTTGAAAATACCCTGTCAGGGGAACATTTCCTGACAGGGTAAATTCGGAACATTGAAACGACTATACTAAGATACAAACTACTTTATTGTATTGTTGCATTACCTGTCTTGAAATTCAGATTAACAGTATGCGATCCGGCAGTAACTGCTACACGGGTCTGGTCTCCACCTGTACCACGGAAAGCAATTTTACCACTCAGGATAATAAATTCTGATTGCCACCAATCGGTGAACCATGGATGCCATGCATAAAGACGGAGGTCATCGGCTGCCATTGTTTTAGTGACTTTGATCAACGTATTGGCATTATCGACCGTAAACAATCCTGCAGCATTACTGGTGTCCCATGAGCCAATCGTATTGCCCATCAGATATACCAGAGGATTGGTTACAGAAATTTTGCTTGTGGCCATATTTACCACCACCATATAATAACCGGCTGTTCCGGGAACCGGGATATTTTCACCACCTTTATCATAAAGAGTACTTGGTACAGACAAATCCTTTACGGGTTGACCAAAATCTCCACTCCATGCCTTTTGTGGCGCAAATTTGAAACCACCTGATGCATTCATCCAGACGATTTTCCAGAACAAGTTAGGATGACTGTTTACAGGAATCATTGGAAGGTCAACGGTATCCCAACTCCATCCTCCAACTCCATCACCGATCATATAAAGAGCTGATGGGTAAGCTGATTCAACTTTATAGGTCATTGCACTGAGGTCAACGGTCACTTTATAAAGTCCATCGCCAGGGGTTGTAATTGTACCCGGATCGCTTCCACCTCCAAGGTTGGCACCCAATTTACCATCGGCAGAACCTAAGCCCCACTGTGGTTGCCATTGACCCAAAGTAGAAATAAACTTCATATTTTTCCCACCTATTAGAGTCAGATTCGCAACATAAATACCAGGAGTGGACGATTGGTCAATTTTAACAGCAGCGTTATTATCCCAATTTGCAGTAGTCCCATCACCTAAAGCATAAAGAGCTGTTGGAAAGGTCATAAAGAAAATATCCGGACCATAACCATAACCTGCAGAGTTCTTAGCATACGCACGAACATGATAGGTTGTGGCAACATTTAACCCAGTAAGGGCAGATGTGTAAATGCCTGTTCCTATCCCATTGGATGTTTTGCTATCTGCAACAGTTGGATTTGCACTTGTACTCCAACAAACGCCGCGCTCAAGAATTGCATCACCACCACTAATGGTAATGTTACCACCTGATGATGCACCTGCTGCAGTAACATTGGTAATTTCAGTTGTTGTAAGTGTTGGAACTGCAACCAATGTAGTGAATGTGATTTCAGGACCATAACCTGTGCCTATTTTATTTGTGGCATAAGCCCTTACATAATAGACCGTCTTCCCCAACAAATTTGTTAGACTGCTTGGAAATACTCCGCTTCCGGTCCCATCCGACGATTTGCTGTCAGAAATAGTTGGGTTATGGGCAATCCCCCAACAAACCCCGCGTGCTGTAACGGCTTCACCACCATTATCTGTTACATTTCCACCACTTGTTGCAGTTGTTCCTGTAATTGCAGAAGCAACGGTGGTTGTCAGAAATGGTGCAACAGAGGCTGTTGTAAACGTATAATCGTCACTATAAACAGTACCGTTGGCACCTGTGGCAAAAGAACGCGCATAATACTTGGTGGCATATTTAAGGCCACTCAATTTTACTTTATAGGCAGCAGTTGTAAGCTGTCCTGTATAAACAACCTTGTTGTTTGCAATAGTTGGAGCTGCGGCAGTATTGTAGCAGATTCCCCTCTCTGTGAATCCATCTCCTTCGGCAAGAACATAACCTACTACAATTGCCTCGTCGGATTTAATATTATTGACCTCGGTGGTAGCCAATTTCTGAGGCAGCCTGACATCCGATTTTTCCTTTGTACAGGCCACAACAAACAGGGTTGCGACGACGAGGAAACTTAATATCCTGTTTAATGTTTTTCTTTTCATGATTACTGAATTTGAAGTTTAAATAGTTGGGGTTAAAACAACCTTCATTGGCTTTGTTTCCAGATAAAGCTTGATGTTGTACTTACCCGGAGTGACATCGTTTATATCTGCACTATCAACTGTTCCCTTTGGATCACTTTTACTTTGATAAAGGTTGTTCAGGTCGCGCCCATCAGGGTTGTATGCCACATTAATAGCAGCCCAACTATTGTGCGTACGGAATTTAAAGCCACCAGCAGTGATGGTTTTGGTAATGTTCCATGTTTTGTCGGTAAAATTATAGACCATTTTTGTGTCATCTCCCCAACCACCAACTGCATCACCAATGATACCGATCGTGACATCGGCAATGGTCATTTTCATTACACCGGTATTGATATCAGCAGTCATGTTGTAAGCACCAGCGGGAAGCGCAATCGCAGGGCCATTTTCAGTTAATGCACAAGATACTTCACCGGCAACCAGAACGCCACCATATTTCTTACTGTCATCTTTATTTGTGAACTGAAAAGGCGTGCCATCGGTGTAAATCCAACCAGTATAAACCTTGTTATCAGCGGCAGACACAACTCCCTGAGCAGTACCTGCAACTGTAAATGCCAGTGTTGGAGGCCCATAGGTAGTCGCATCTGCTGATTTGGTTGCAGAACTGATTTCATAGGTACGGGTGCCACTGCTTAAAGAAAGAGAAGCCCTGATCCTGAAATCAATGGATGAAACTGCGTCAGCAGGGAATTTTTTCAATAAAATCCCGTCAAGGTCGGCCACAGTAATCTTCATCGAAAGATCTTGTTTGTCGCTAAGAATCTGGAAAGCATCAGCAAAATTATTGCCTTTTGCGCAACCTTCGAGGTAATAAGTCACAGATGCCTGAAAACCAGGATCAACTGCTGTGCCCACAAATTCAAGCACATTCAAACCACTGGCCCTTTTGAGTACCAGGCTTGGAACAGTTGTAAGGGACGGTGGAACCGGGGTGTCCGATAAAACGGCTTTTGTCCCTTCCTTTTCACAAGAAAACAAAAGACCGACCAACCCTATGAAAATTAAATATATAAGTAAATTTTTCTTCATTTTTCAAAAGTTTTAAAATTAATTATAACCAGGATTTTGCTTCAAATTGGGATTGGCACCCATGTCGTTCGATGGGATTGGGAACAGGTCGCGGGTAGCATCAGTTGCTGCGCCATTCTGCACTTTACCTTTCCAAGGCCATAAATAGGTACCACCAGTAAATTTGCCATATCGTATAAGGTCAGTCCTACGGACACCTTCCCAATACAACTCACGTCCACGTTCATCAAGAATAAAATCCAATGTCATCTGACCAGCTGTGATATTCCCTGTTGCATTTCCATATGCCCTTGCACGTAAGGCATTTACATAACCCAAAGCAGTAGCGGCATCACCACCTGTACCACCTCTTAACACTGCTTCTGCATACATCAGGTAAACATCGGCAAGGCGGAACAATGGATAATCGGTATCTACGAAGTCCGGGTGCGCATGAGGTGCAGCTGCGCCTGTTGAAGTTACGTTTTTAAATTTAGTAACAGCCCATCCGTCGGTAAACTGTCCAATATCCGAGATTTCAAATTTCTGTCCATCAGACCAGAACATGGCACGTTTGTCGGTGGCTCCGGTATTGTCGGTAAATAAATTCACAAGTGCTTTTGTTGTGCGGATTCCGCCCCAACCTCCACCTACACCGAAAGTGGCAGCAGGCATACTTCCACCAATAGCTGCATGGATCAAATAAGTCATTCCACCATAAGTCTGGGTACTTAAGCCATCCGAAGTAATTGGAAGGATAATTTCAGTACTCAGGTTATTATCGGCAACGAAATTATTTGCGTATTTTGGAGACAATGCATAAGATGAAGCGATTACTTTTTTGCTGTAGGTAACGCAATCTGCATTTTTTTCGGTTCCGGTATAAACCTTCGCGTTAAGATAAAGCTTTGCAAGAAGTGTCCATGCAGCAGCCTGATCAGCCCTTGCATATTCAAACCTTGGTGCACCCAATTCTGTCTCAATGGCTTTGAGTTCGCTCTCAACATAAGTGAACAATTTGGCACGCGTAGTTTGCTGCGGGAAAAATGCCCCGGGAAGATCTGTTTCGATTACGAATGGCGGATTGCCAAAAAGGTCAAGTGCATGATAATAAGCCAGCGCACGTAGAAATCTTGCTTCGGCATTGTATTTCTTGATATCTCCATCCGAATTGCCAGCAGTTGCCCTGATGTATTCGTTGCAAAGCGAAACGGTGTACATGATCCTGGAATAAATTGCAGCAATAAATACGTCATTCTGCGCCCAGGTATGCCAGTGAAGGTCTTTGATCGTAGCATCGTTCCATGCCATAACTGCCTCATCTGTAGTTAGTTCTTGCACATTCCAGAATTGGCGCAGATAATTTCCGAAACCCTCGTCAATACCAGCGATATCGGCTTTGCCCGATGGCCCCTGTTGTCCGCTGACAGCAAGTGTTGCATAAAGTTTTGCCAATCCCTCTTTGTAGGCAGCCGTAGAATTGTAAACGGTCAATGAAGTGACGATATTGGGGTCTTTGGGAGTTAACTCCAGATTATTGACACACGAAGAAAATATTAGTGTGGCAATGATAACGGCTAATGATTTTATTTTAAAATTTTTCATGTCGAATTCTTAAAAAGAGTTAGAATGTAAGATTTAAGCCAAGTACAAATATTCTCGGACGAGGATAAAAATTGTTATCTATACCTCCATTTACCTCAGGATCAAGTCCTTTGTATTTGGTAATTGTAAAGACATTCTGTGCCGTAAAGCTCAACCTTGTTTTAACAAATTGTTCAAAGTTGTATCCAATGCTCATATTGTCCATTTTAAAGAACGAAGCATTTTCAACATAGAAATCGGAGAAGTACTGTGTATTGGTAAATTTCGCGTTTTCGGATAACTTTGGAATGTTGTTATAAAAACCCGACTGATTGTAAACAGTTGAATAAAGTGCACCTGAAGCCACATTATTGTAAACGTAGTTCCCAATATTTGCCCGTCCGGAGAACGAGAAGTCGAACTGTTTATAAGTAGCCCTTGAATTGATCCCCAATGTGACATCGGGAGCCGGTTTCTTGTAATGGTATTTGTTCAGGTTGTTGCTTGTAACTGTTCCACCTGTACCTGTGCGGTCAACGTAAAGCCCTTCAACCGGCATACCGTCTGTACCATAAACTTGTTGGAAAACGAAAAAAGAACTCACAGGAAATCCAACACGGTGGTTCTGGATAAAGTTACCCACACCGCCACCAATCAAACCTGTATCAACCCCGGTATATCCTGGATCGTCAGACTTGGTCAACTTTGTGATCTTGTTCTCGTTGTATGCAGCATTAATACCCATATTCCAGGTGAAATCCTTTTTAGATACGATCAGTCCGTTCAACGAGAATTCAATCCCCTTATTTTCAAGGTTCCCTACGTTGGTAAGCAGGAAGTTGGAGAAGTTGCTACCGGCAGCAATTGGAATGGTGTTCAGCAAATCCTTCGTGTCGCGCTTGTAAACATCGATAGAACCAGTAATTTTATTGCTTAAAAAGCCAAAGTCCAAACCGGCATTGTAAGTTGTGGTCTCTTCCCATTTAATGTTAGGATCGAAAGGATTTGGACGCAAAGTGTTGTAGAAAGTATTTCCAAACTGATACCTGGCAGTTGCGGTACTTTCCATATAAACAGGCAGATAAGGGAAATCGTTACCAATATCCTGCTGACCGGTTACACCCCAGCCCAACCGAAGCTTCAGGTCCGAAACCGTATTGATATTTTTTAAGAATGATTCATCCTTAATTTTCCAGGCAAATGCTGCCGCAGGGAAGAGTCCCCATCTGTTGGCTTTTGCAAAGCGCGAAGATCCGTCATCACGCATGGTAAAAGTAAGTAAATAACGGTCCATTAAGGTATAGTTCAACCTTCCGAAGAAAGAGACCAGATAATTTTCGTTGATAAAGGATGAATTATCCGATATCGTTGCAGGGGTAAGCCCGTTACGGTCGAAATTCGTACCTTCCTTATAAAAATGCTGCCATGAATAACCTGCTGTTGCATCGATTTTACTTTTTATGGAAGCAATTTCCTTCACATAGTTCAGATAGAAATCGAAAAGCTGGGTTTTTCCGTCCTGGGTATAGTTGTTCAGGTGACCGATTCCGCCCCTGTAAGTAAAAGCTGCATCATTTGGGGCATTGTTATGACCCACTGTAGAGAAATAATCGTAACCAGCATTCAAATTGGCTCTTAAGTCGGGAAGAAAATGAAATTTATAATCCAACTGAATATTTCCTATACTCCTTTTAACAGTTGACCTGTTGTCGGTCTGGTTCAGTAAAGCAACGGGATTGCTTACACCAATCGGGTTCGGACTACCATTTGGGTTCATGCTGCCATCGGCCAAAACATCCGAAAGGTTGACCCATGTATAATATCCGTCAAATTTAGTGTTTCCATTGTAAACCGGTTGTGTAGGATCAAAAGCCACTGCAGAACCGATTGCACCTTCATTGCCGAAATTTTGTTTCGTATAACTTCCTTTAAGATTGATACTTACCTTTAGATGGCTGTCAAAAAATGAAGGATCGACCCCAATAGCGAGGGTTGAGCGTTCCATATTGGTTGTTTGGAGGATACCATCCTGATTGGTAAAACCGAAGGAAGCCCGATAAGGCATGGTTTTCAGTCCACCACTGATACTAAGATTGTTATCCTGTGAAATTGCGGTCTTGTAAATCTCCTTCTGCCAGTCGGTGTTTTGCCTTCCGAGGCGGGTAAGGCTACCCATGCTTAAACCAACAGCACTTTTTGATGCCAGGTCATAAGCAAGTTGACGGAATTCGTCACCCGACATCACGTCCATATATTTTGTTACCGTATTGACCGAATAGGTTCCATTGTAGTTGATCTGCATTGGTTTTCCCACAACCCCCTTTTTGGTTGTGATCAACATAACACCGTTCGATGCCCTTGATCCGTAAATAGCAGTTGCAGAGGCGTCTTTAAGCACTGTAATTGTTTCGATATCGTTAGGGTTGATCGTTGACAAAGGGTTAGCCAAACCGGATATTCCGGAGTTGCTTACCGGGAAACCGTCAATGATGATCAAGGGGTCGTTGCTTGCCGACATTGAAGAACCACCCCTGATCCTTATTGTCGATCCGCTTCCTGGTGCACCTCCTGAAGAAGTGATTACAGTTCCTGCGCTTTTACCAACGATAAGGTCCTGTGCCGAAGTGATTCCCCCTTTGTTGAAATCTTTGGAACTTACAGTACTTACCGCTCCTGTTGCATCCGATTTCTTAACAGTCCCATATCCGATGACGACGACTTCGTCGATCCCCTGAGTCTGGAGAGCCAATGCAACATCAATTTTTGTTTGCTGGCCAACTGTTATAGTTTGGGAAGTATAACCAACAAATGAAAAAACGAGTTTTGATGTCGGCAATGCCTTGATCGTGTACTTCCCGTCGAAATCGGTTACAGTACCCGTATAAGTCCCTTCAATCAAAACTGTTACACCGACGAGCACTTCTTTAGAGGTCGCATCGGTAACTTTACCGGTAATTGTCCTTTCCTGGGCAATCACCGACAGAGTCAGCAACATGACAAGAAAAAACAAAATTGCTTTCAATCTTACAAATTCAAATTTCATGTGAGTCAAATTAATAGTTCATAAATCATGCTTAATAAATTTACGCCTTCAATGGCCTTTTAATATTATATCTCAGAATATCAATCGCTTGCCTCTACGAATCCTTTCCTTTTTTCATTTTGGCAACACAAAGAAACACTAAATTAACATTCCTTCACCATCTTATTTTTCAACTATTTAGCTTTTTTTCATGCAATCGTTTGCGGTGTCGTTTGCGGTGTCGTTTGCACCAAACATGTTATACAACATGTTTTTAAATTTTAACAATTCGGGAATTTTGGCTTTCCTGAGCGAGGGCTACTGGCGGTTGGTGGCTATCAACAGGTGGCGGCTGGCGGTTAGCAACTGGCGGCTAGCACCTTCAAAACATAGACAATCATCTTTAATATTATTTTTGAATTTGCATATTATATTGATATTTAACATTATAACCTAGTCTGAAAGACATAATTTGGAGAGATGTTCTACGGTTTGGAGACAGCGAGTTGCCAGCCGCCAGTTGCCAGCCGCCAGTTGCCAGCCGCTAGTTGCACTCATCAAACATCTTAGGGCAAAAACTATCGTTTAAACCCTCTTGTTATTCCAAAAAGAAAGTTTAATTTAGGAAATTCATTTCAGAGCAGAACCAGAATACAAATGAACAGTCAGGTAACCATTAAAGATATCGCAAAAGCACTTGGAATTTCGGCTTCAACCGTTTCAAGAGCCTTGAAAAATCATCCCGATATCAGCAAAGAGACAAAAGATTTGGTCAATGAATTGGCTAAGAAGCTAAGGTATAAACCCAATGCTGTAGCTTTATCCTTAAAAAACAGCAAGTCCAATACAATTGGGGTTATTGTACCTGAGATTGTCCATTATTTTTTTACCACAGTAATCAGTGGTATTGAAAAGGTTGCCTATGATGCCGGTTACAATGTAATGATATGCCAGTCGAATGAGAATTACGAGAGGGAAATCATCAATGCCCAGGCGTTGTTTTCGAACCGTGCAGCAGGTGCATTAATTTCGATATCAAAGCAGACAAACGATTTTGCCCACCTTGAAACGCTTGAAGAGAGTGGTATGCCTTTGGTTTTCTTTGACCGTTTTCCCGATGGTTTTGAATCGGACAATGTGATCATTGATGATAAGAAAGCTGCCTACAATGCTGTTTGTCATCTGATTGAATCTGGTTGCCGACGAATAGCCCATTTGGCAGCTCCCGATTCGCTTGTCATCGGGAAATATCGTTCAGAAGGTTATAAGGAGGCACTTATGGTTAATCATATTCCATACAATGAGGATTATATGATTGTTGCTGACTCCTTTGAACAGGCTGCCACTGCCACCCGGAGATTAATGCAACTTCCTGCCCCTCCGGATGGTATTTTTGCGGTTAACGACCTGACTGCCATTGGTGCAATGAAAACCTTGCAAAAAATGGGTATTTCCATACCTGAAAAAGTTGCCATTATGGGATTTTCGGCTGGCAGCTTTTCCGATATCACCACACCGACCCTAAGTTCAGTTGACCAGCATGGTTACGAAATGGGTGTAAGGGCCGCCACCATACTTTTGGAACGGATCAAGACACCAAGAATTGGCCCCGGTGAAACTTTTTTCATCAATACAAACCTGGTTTTGCGCGAATCGACCAAAAAATTCTGAGTTTATTTTGATTTAAAAGTGAATAGCTATTGCTTTTAAAATTTCCCTGATTTATATTTGCCGCCGAATATCAATTGTCCTTCCCAACACGGTTCGTATCCTTAACACAGGATACGTTTTTTCATGCTTTAAACATTGAGGTAATAACAGTATTAACAATGGAATAATTTTCTTGTGGTTAATTCTGTTCGATGTTCTATTTTAACCAGTTACTTTTTTACGACCAATTTGCGTATAAAAATTATAAACAATGGCAAAAAAACCACAACTCTCTTTTTGGCAAATCTGGAACATGAGCTTTGGCTTTATGGGCGTTCAGATTGGATACTCCCTCCAAAACGGCAACACAAGCCGTATCTTATCGGCTTTAGGGGCTGAAGTCGAACATCTCAACTATTTTTGGCTGGCTGCCCCACTTGCGGGATTGATCGTACAACCTATTATAGGGCTTTTTAGCGATAGCACCTGGACACGGTTGGGGCGCAGGATCCCATTTATCCTGATCGGGGCACTTATTTCGGCTTTGGCTATGTTTTTCATGCCTAATTCGGAATTTTTCGCCTATATCCTCCCTCCCCTGTTTTTCGGGGCTTTTATTTTGCTCTTTATGGATACCTCGTTTAATATTACAATGCAACCGTTCAGGGCGCTTGTTGGCGATATGGTTTCTGAAGAGCAACGTAATCAGGGTTATTCGATCCAAAGCTTTCTGATCAACACCGGTGCTGTGGTAGGCTCAATACTTCCTTTCGTGTTGACCTGGATTGGTGTATCCAATATTCCGGCAGCAGGTGAAAAAGTTGCACCGACTGTTATCTGGGCTTTTTATTTTGGTGGCGGTGCACTTTTGCTCACTGTTTTGTGGACAAGCTTTATGACAAAAGAATATCCCCCAGAGGAGTACCGTAAATACAATGACATTAAAACGATCGAAAAACAGAAAACGTCCTTTCTTACACTGCTAAAAGAGATTCCGGTAACGATGTGGCGATTGGCAACTGTCCAGTTTTTTTCATGGTTCGCATTGTTTCTGATGTGGGTTTATACGACACCGGGTGTGGCACAAAATGTTTGGAATACGGCTCCGGGCGATTCGGTGTCTGGTGGATATAACGAAGCAGGCAATTGGGTTGGCGTCATTTTTGCAGGATACAGTTTGTTTGGGGCACTTTTCTCCATTGTAATGGCTAATCTGGCCAATAAATTGGGACGCAAGACATTGTATATGCTTTCACTTTTTGCAGGGGGTGCCGGGTTGATTTCTATGATTTTTATTCAAAACCAGTATGGACTGATCATCTCAATGGTTGGAGTTGGCATTGCATGGGCTGCTATTCTGGCAATGCCTTATGCAATACTTTCCGCAGCGCTTCCCGCCAATAAAATGGGGGTTTACATGGGTATTTTCAATGCGACAATCACAATTCCACAAATTACCGCAGGATTAACCGGAAGTTTGGTATTGTCATTGGTAGGTGGGAAAGCCATTCTGATGCTGGGCGTTGCAGGTTTGTCGATGGTCCTGGCAGGGTTCTCGGTTATCTTCGTAAAAGAACACATTAAAAAATGAACGAACCTATTGATAATCGGGGATGGGCTTTAATTGAAAATGGGTTTCATCCCGAATACAATACTTTAACAGAGGGCCTGATGGGTATGGCGAATGGATACGCAAGCCAGCGGGCAAATTTTGAAGAGCGATTTACTGGTAAGACGGTTCAAGGGAACTACCTCAATGGCATTACCCATCTTGAAACTACTTACGTAGAGAAATGCAAAAAAGAAACACCAGAGAGTCCTAATGGCTATATTAACGTCGCTGACTGGAGAGGTATTGATGTCAGGATAGGTGCAGAAATTCTGGATCTTAACAATGTTAATATTCTGGATTTCAAAAGGATATTAAATTTGCAAACCTCTATTTTATACCGCAGTTTCACTGTTGAACTTAGCTCAGGGAAACGATTAAAAGTAGAGACCCGTCGATTTTTAAGTATTGTCGATCCTGAAATCGGTGCCATTAAATATACGATCACCGCACTAAATTTTTCAGATAAACTTACCTTGATTCCCTTCATTGGTTTTGAAACAAGAGAAAACGATGAAAAAAAGGACGGGAAATTTTGGGACGAAGTAGCCATTGATGTGATACCTGGTGAAGGATACCTTACAGCAGAAGTTTGCAAAGCTCTCTTCCAGGTATGCATAGGTATGAAAATCAATGTTTTACGTAATGGAATTTCATCTGATTATTCGGCAGATGTTGAAAACCGCCATAAATACATCGCAAATATTATTTCATTAATGGTTACTGAAGGGGAATCGGTCACGATTGAGAAATTTGGGATTAATGTGCTATCACAAAATTATCCTGAAGGGCGGTTGATGGAAAATGCAAAAGTTCATTTGGCCAACGCATTTCAAAAAGGTTTCGACCAATTGGAAAATGAACACGTTGAAGCTTCAATCGAAAGATGGAAATACGTTGATCAAATGAACGGTTCAGATATGGCAAAACAACTGCAGGCCCGATTTGACCAATTCAGACAATTTCGAAAATTCCCCGAAGAAGTAGCCACTTCAGTTATGGCTGAATTACCTGAATGGCTTATGTAACAAGTTGATTATCTTAATAATTTGTAAATATATATAATAATGAATATTAAAAGCAATTCAATCAAGGCATTAACACTTATCGCAATTGTTTTGATAGCTGTTTTGCCTTCCATTGCAGCCATCAAACCCATTAAACCAAGTCTCGACAGGATCGAACCTTCTTTCTGGTGGACAGGTTTTAAAAATCCCATGCTCCAACTCATGGTCCATGGCGAGAAGATATCGGAAACCAGGCCGGAGATCAAATACGAGGGTGTCGAACTTGTTGCATCTTCTGCTGTTGAAAACCCGAATTACCTGTTCCTTGACCTACGGTTATCACCCGCTGCCAGGCCCGGCACTTTTGAGATCCAGTTCAAACAAAATGGTAAGGCTATCATAACCACCACCTATGAATTGAAGGCGCGTGAGAAAAATTCCTCAGAAAGAATAGGTTTCAACTCCTCTGATGTGATGTACTTGATCATGCCCGACCGTTTTGCAAATGGGGATCCATCAAACGATTCGAAAGCGGATATGCCCGAAAAGGCGAATCGCCAGGATCCAAATGGCCGTCATGGTGGTGATTTGAAAGGAATTCAAGATCATCTTGATTATCTGAGAGATAACGGATATACTGCCATGTGGGTCAATCCCGTTCTTGAAAACAACATGCCCAACATTTCCTATCATGGGTATTCGACCACCGATTTCTACAAGGTCGATGGACGCCTGGGAACAAACGAAGATTATCGTCAACTCAGCATCGAAGGGAAGAAGAAAGGGATCAAAATGGTGATGGACATGATCTTTAACCATTGTGGGTCGAGCCATTGGTGGATGAAAGACATGCCCATGAAAGACTGGCTGAACGGCTATCCCAATTTTAAGATCACCAACCACAAAAAAACAGTTGTACAGGATCCCTATGTTTCTGAGTCTGACTCGAAAGAATTGACAGATGGCTGGTTTGTACCCACCATGCCCGATATGAACCAACGTAACAAATTTGTAGCCAATTACTTAATCCAAAATTCAATCTGGTGGATCGAATATGTTGGCCTCGATGGGATCAGGATGGATACCTATCCTTACCCCGACAAACAGATGATGGCCGACTGGACATTTAGTGTGATGAAAGAGTACCCTAATTTCAGCATAGTTGGAGAAGAGTGGAATACAAACCCTGCAGCAGTTGCCTTTTGGCAAAAAGGGAAAATCAATGCCAACGGTTATGTTTCGGATATGAACAGCCTGATGGATTTTCCGATCCAGAATGCCGTCGTCAAATCGATGACAGACAGTTGGGGGTTTAATCATCTTTACGAAACGCTAGCCCTCGATTTTCTATACCCAAAAGCCAACGATCTCGTTATCTTCGCCGATAACCATGATACGGAAAGGTTCTTTACGGCAATTGGTGAAGATGTTTCCAAACTCAAAACCGCCATGACTTTTCTGATGACTACACGTGGGATACCTCAGGTCTATTATGGAGGCGAAATTCTGATGACCGGCTTTAAACGCGAAGGTGATGGCTTCCTGCGGAAAGATTTTCCCGGCGGATGGCAAGGCGATCAGGTTGACGGGTTTAAAGGGACAGGATTATCTTCAGCTCAATTAGACGTTCAGCAGTTCATGAAAAAACTTTTGAACTGGAGAAAGGGTAAATACCTAATTCACAGTGGCTTGCTGAAACATTACTATCCGACAGATAATTTCTATGTCTATTTCCGGTCCAACGAAAAAGAATCGGTTATGGTCATCCTTAACCTGAATTCTGAAGACAAAACCTTGAATACCAAACGGTTTTCGGAATCATTAAAAGGTTTTACTTCTGCAAGGGAGGTCATGACCGGTAAAACCGTCAACGATTTGAGCAACATATCCATTCCTGCCAAAACATCGTTGATCCTGGAATTGAAGTAAAAGTTTTGGGAAGGTTCCAAAATAGAAAAGGTGGGAGGTTATCAAGGTTATTTACCTGAAGATCTTCCACCTTTTGCATATTATGCGATTTAAAAACATCATTTTACATTCACAACTTCCGGGAGAAAAACAATTTAAGAGAGCCTCCTCAACCACCCCTGCTTCGCCACCCCTCCAAAAGGAGGGGAATTTACCAAATTGATTGGTTTATTGAATGTTGACAGATGAATTGCCTCCAGCTTCAGCTGGAGGAACACAGATTGCAATTTAGAAAGGCTTTAGCCTAAATATTGTTATTTATTTGATATTTAATTATTTACAAAATTTCGGTTAAAGCCATTGGAATTTCTCCATTTCCCCAACAGGCTAAAGCCTGTGGCTATTCATAAAAACCAGCTAAAACCTGCGGCAATCATAAAAGCCAATACTAATTTGCAGATCACAGATTTCTCTACATGATAGAGAGTAATCGGACGTTCCCCTCCTCCCGGTTTTCAATTTTTGTTACCATTTTTATCCACCGCTAAATTTCGTACTTTTACCACATCCCATATTTCAATCATATGAAAAAAAATAGCGGTTCCGATAACTCTTTGATTCGCTCAAAAGCGGAAAATTTGCTCAAAAATTCTGCTCCCGGCAATAACCTGAATAGTAGTCAGCCCGATAGGCAAAGTCCAAATTATCTTTCTGAATCGGAGGCATTAAAACTCATTCATGAATTGGAGGTTCATCAGGTTGAGCTTGAAATTATCAATGTTGAACTTACCCTTGCCAAAGAAAAAGCTGCCGAACATGCGACTGAGAAATATGCCCAGTTGTACAACTTTGCACCTTCAGGCTATCTTACGCTTTCAAATACAGGAATTATTCTGGAAATAAACCTGAGCGGATCACAAATGTTGGGAAAAGACCCTTTTCAGTTAAAGGACAGTAATTTTAGTCAGTTTGTTTCACCCGATAAACGGCCAGTTTTCAACCTTTTTCTGAATAAAATTCTGAATAGCAAAACAAAATCAACCTGTGAACTAACTTTGTCAGTAGATGGACAATTACCAATGTATGTTTACATTACGGGGATAAGGACAGATAACGGTTCAAATTGCTTTGTCAATATCGTTGACGTAACGGATATCAGGAAAGCAGAGATAAATGTGACTCAAAGTGATGAACGATACAAGTCGTTATTCGAGGGAAACCATTCGATTATGATACTTGTTGACCCTGTTACCGGTAATATCATCGATGCAAATCGTGCAGCCTGTCGGTACTATGGTTGGTCATATTCCGAAATGTGCAGTAAAAATATTTCAGAAATCAACCAACTTTCAAAAGATGAAATCAGGTCCGAGATGCAAATGGCCCGGGACGAAAAGCGGAACTATTTTATTTTTCGGCATTTGGTTGCCAATGGAACGATCCGGGATGTGGAAGTCTATTCTTGCCCGATCCATTTCGGCGATTCAGTTTTACTTTATTCATTGGTCATCGATGTCACGGATCGTATAAGGGGAGAAGAGGCTTTGCGGGAAAGCAGTCAAAAATGGGAGGCCATTGTAGCAGCCTCTCCCGATGGCATAGGGATGGTCTCCCTGGATGGGAAAGTTGAATTAATGTCGGATAAATTACTCGAAATGTATGGCTATGCAATCGGGGAAAGGGCAAATTTTTTAGGACATTCGGTCTTTGATTTTATTGATCCCTCAAATCATCAAAAATTATCCGATAATATCGTCAAGCTATTTTCGTCAGAAATTAACCGTACTGTTTCGGAATATCTGGCAGTAAAAAAAGACAGGAGCACATTCTATGTAGAGACTAGCTCGACAGTCTTACAAGATCACAATGGCAAGCCTTCCGGAATATTGTATGTCCAGCGCGATATTACCGAACGCAAGATCGCAGAACAGGAGTTGGCTTTTGCGATAAAAAAAGCCGAAGAGAGCGAAAAAAAATTCAGGTCGATCATCCAATCGCAGGTTGAAGGGATCGGAGTCGTAGATGAAAATGAAATTTTTGAATTTACAAACCTTGCTGCCGCAAAAATATTCGAAACCGGCCCGGAAGAGCTTATGGGTACCTCATTGTATGATTATTTGACTTTTGATGAAATTGCCAAAATTGAACAACAAACCTTTGAAAGGAAGAATGGTGTTACAAATAGTTATGAATTACAGATCGTTACAAAAAAAGGGAATGAAAGATACCTACATATTAGCTCGTCCCCAAAATTTAGCGATAATGGGAAGTATCTGGGTGCTTTTGGAGTATTTAGCGATATCACCGACCGAAAGATGGCAGAATTGCTTCGCGACCAGCAATTGAGCTACACCAAAGCGCTGAACGAGATTGCGGAAGTAATCATTTCTAATGACAAAGCTGGTGAGATACTGGCAATTGCCAATCGGATTGTAGGTGAAACCCTGAAATTGGACAGATCCCTCATTTACGAGGTTTCATTTGCCAGGAATTGCATTATTGGTTTATGCGAATGGTTAAGGGAAGATCATCCCGATATTGTTCACACTAAAAATGTCTATCCCTTGAGTTTATTCGTATCTCCACTTACCGAAATCAAGAATACCCAAAAGTATTTGGAAAGTCGATTTGATGCGATCAATCCATTTTTTATTGTTGACGGATCATCTGAAATCCTCCATCAACAGATGCATATTAAAAATTTACTCTGGTATCCATTTGATTTTGATGAAAATGGATACCATTTGTTTACTTTGAACCAAATTCATGAGCTCAGAAAATGGACAAATGAAGAAATTGGTTTTCTCGAATCAGTGGCCAGACAGGTGAACCTTGCATTGATCAAAATCAGGTTGCTCGAAGATAAAGAGAAAGTTGCAACTGAACTTAGGGAAAACGAGGAAAAATACCGCTTCATGTTTGCCAACAATCCTCAACCCATGTGGATTGTTGAATCTAAAACCTTGAACTTTCTGGAAGTCAATCAATCGGCTATTAACCACTACGGTTATTCGAAAGAAGAATTCCTATCCATGTCCATCATGGATATCCGTCCTGTCGAAGAAATTGACAAACTTCAAAAATTCTTGGAACTTTCCTTCCTTGAAGGACTAAATATTCAGGAAAACACCGAATGGCAGCATATCAAGAAAAACGGGGAAATAATTTTTGTCGAAACGGTTGCACATTCGATGAATTTCAACGGCAGGAAAGCACATCATGTTTTGATTACCGATATCACAGAACGCAAGAAGGGTGAAATTGAAGTCCAGGATAAAAAAAATCTCCTCACCAACCTGATCATCAATTTGGAGGAAGGCATCCTGCTTGAAGATGCTGACCGGAAAATTGTGCTGACCAACCAGCTTTTCTGCGATATGTTTGCCATTCCGGCCCCACCTGAAGCAATGGTTGGAGCCGATTGCCACGATTCGGCAGAACAGAGCAAACATTTTTTCAGAAGCCCGGAAAAATTCATTGCCGATCTTAAGACCATTCTTGCAAATAGAAAAACAATCCTCAACGATGAACTGGAGCTTAATGATGGACGCTATTTAGAAAGGGATTATATTCCTACCTACCTCAACAATGAATACAGTGGTCATTTATGGAAATACAGGGACATCACGAGCCGAAAACAAGCGGAATTAAAAATTATAGACCTTAATACAAATCTAGACCGTAAAATTGAACAACGGACCGACCAGCTTTCGGAAGCAAATTATCTGCTTGAGCTTGAAATTGAAGAAAGGGTTAAAGCAACTGTTGCCATGGAGGGAGCCTTAAACAGGCTACAAAAAATTGCAAGCAGGCTACCCGGAGTTGTTTATGAGTTCCGTTTGCGGCCCGATGGCTCATCTTGCTTCCCTTATGCCAGCGATGGGGTGAAAACTATCTACAGAGTAACTGCCGAAGAGATTCTGGACGATGCATCAGTCGTATTTACAAGGATTTACCCTGACGATTTCGATGGTGTTGTTGCTTCTATCGCTGCATCGGCACGTGACCTGACTATATGGCGGCATCAATACCGTGTAAAATACCCAGATGGAACAATCTGTTGGTTATCAAGCAATGCCATGCCCCAACGGGAAGCTGATGGTTCCACATTGTGGTATGGGTTTATTTCCGACATCACTGAGCGCAGGCAAAGAGAGGACGAACTCAATCAGGTCTCCACGCGCCTTGCATTGGCCACCAGCACCAGCGGGGTCGGAGTATGGGATTACGATCTTGTAAACGACATCCTCGTTTGGGACGATCAGATGTTCGCGCTATACGGGATTAAAAAAGAAGACTTTTCAGGAGCATATGAAGCATGGCAGTCAGGGCTCCACTCCGCAGACAAGGAACGTGGAGATCGGGAAATCAAAATGGCAATAACCGGTGAAAAGGATTTCGACACCGAATTCAGGGTTGTCTGGCCCAACGACACCGTACGTCACCTTAGGGCTATGGCAATCGTACAGCGCGATGATTCAGGGAAACCATTGAACCTGGTTGGTACCAACTGGGATATCACAGAACAGAAACAGGCTGAACAGGCATTGCGCCTGAGCGAAACCAGGCACAGCTCTATGATCGCGAACATTTCGGACGTAATCGCCATCATGGGGATGGACGGAACCATAAAATACAAAAGCCCCAATATTGAAAAATACTTCGGCTGGCAACCCAATGATTTGATCGGTACCAATGGTTGGGCTACCGTGCATCCCGATGATCTGGATCGCTTGCAAAAGGAATTCTATGATCTTGTTAAAAATCCCAATTCTGCAAAAACAGTCGAGTATCGGTACAAATGCAAGGATGGGAGTTATAGACCTATCGAACTTACTGCAACTAACCTTTTGAACGATAATGTGATAAGTGGCCTATTGTTCAACTACCACGACATCACAGATCGGATGAAGGCAGAAGAATTTGAAGACGAACTGTTCCACTTGTCACTTCAGTTAACCGGCATCCCCGTTTCCGAGATCGATGGAGCCCTCGAATTGGCATTGAACAAAATCGGTGGTTTCCTGGGTGCCGACAGGGCTTATATTTTTGAACTGGATGCGAACTTGAAAACAATGAACAACACCTTCGAATGGTGCAGGGAAGGTATCCAACCGGAGATTGAAAACCTTCAGAATGTTCCATGCGACCTTTTACCTATGTGGATGGAAAAGCTCAAAAGGAATGAAAATATCATCATCCCTTCGGTTCCGGACTTGCCAAACACATGGATTGCCGAACGCGAAATACTGGAACCTCAAGGGATACAGTCTCTTGTGGTAATTCCTATGTTTTTGGACCAACAACCCATCGGTTTTGTCGGATTGGATTCGGTATTCAACAAAAAGCAATACAGTATTGCCGAAATCAATATCCTTAAAGTTTGGGGCAACCTGCTCACCAGCTTGATCAACCACAAAAAAAAGGAGGAGATCATCGAGCAGACCCGCATAAATTACGAAACATTCTTCAATACAATCGACGATTTCCTTTTCGTCCTTGATACCCAGGGGAACATCATTCACACCAACACGACAGTAACCAACAGGTTGCAATATTCCAGCGAAGAGTTATTGTCAAAGTCGGTTTTGCAGGTCCATCCACCAGAGCGACGCGAAGAGGCAGGAAGGATCGTTGGCGAGATGCTGGCAGGTTCTGCAGACTTTTGTCCCGTTCCACTTGTCACAAAATCAGGTGATTATATCCCTGTTGAGACACGTGTAAAGGCTGGTTTCTGGGACGGAAAACCGGTTATGTTCGGGGTCACAAAAGATGTTTCAAAAATCAAATTGTCGGAAGAAAAATTCTCCAAAGCTTTTCAGTCAAATTCGGCATTGATGGCAATTACCGGATTCAATGATGGTGTTTTTTTAGATGTAAATGAATCATTTACGAGGACATTGGGCTATTCGCACAATGAACTGATTGGTAAGAATTTATCATACATTAAAATTTTTGATAATCCCGATTTAAGGAAGTCAATTTCAGACTCCTTAAAACAACAAATGCCTGTACGGGATGTTGAAATGGTAGCCAATACAAAATCAGGTGCCCCCATTATCGGCCTTTTTTCCGCCGATGTCATTTACATCGGAAAAGATATGTGTGTTTTAACGATGATCGTTGACATTACCGAGCGGAAGAAAGCCGAAGAAGAACTGAAAAAGGCAAGAAAAGAGGCCGATCTTGCCAACGTTGCCAAGAGCGAATTCCTCTCCCGCATGAGCCATGAACTTCGTACACCCATGAATTCAATACTTGGTTTCGCGCAGTTGCTCCAAATGGGAACCCTGACCCCTCGTCAAAAAACAGGGGTTGGCCATATTTTAAACAGTGGAAAACACCTGCTGAACCTGATCAACGAGGTACTCGACATTTCACGGATCGAAGCCGGCAAGATTTCCCTTTCAATGGAACCAATACAATTGCTCGGGGTTATCCGTGAGATGATGGATATCGTCAAACCAAATGTATTGGAGAAACAGCAAACACTTGAGTTCAGCGATTCTCCTGCCAATGATATGTTTGTAATCGCCGATAGTAAACGGCTGAAACAGGTACTGCTCAACCTGATCAACAACGCCATAAAATACAACTGCGCAAAAGGTAAGGTTACTATCAAAACAGAGTTGCTTAAGTCCGAAATATCAGGTTCTCCGAAAGTCAGGATTTCTGTAACCGATACAGGCTGGGGAATTTCGGCCGAAGACCTTCCAAAGCTTTTTAAACCTTTCGAGCGGATTGGAGCAGAGAAGACCGAAACCGAAGGGACAGGGCTTGGTCTCGCAGTTGTTAAAAAACTGATGGATGCCATGGCTGGTATCATTGGAGTTGAGAGCACTGTTGGTGTAGGATCCACATTCTGGATCGAACTGCTTCATAGTGAAAGTCCCCTTGAAATTGTTGAAAAATCGGGTAGCTTATTGGAAATACCGTTGGAATTAGATGTAAAGTCAGGTACGATTTTATACATCGAAGACAACGTTTCAAATATCGAACTGATCGATCAGATCCTTTCAGTCGAACGTCCCCAAATCCAATTGATTAGCAATAAGAATGGTAGGTTGGCAGTTCCTTTAGCTATCGAAAACAAGCCGAACCTGATCCTTCTCGATCTCGATTTGCCTGATATACACGGCACTGAAGTGCTCATGCTTCTTCATGATGAAGAATTAACAAGAAAAATCCCGGTCGTCATCTTAAGTGCTGATGCCATGCCAAAACAGATCGAAAAACTAATGGATTCGGGAGCCAAAAACTATCTTACCAAACCGATCGACATTGTGCTTTTCCTAAAAACGGTGGACGAATGGGTGGGGAAATAGGCATGGGGCGTGGGGCATGGGGCATGGGGAGCGGGGCTTGGAGAAAGGGAGAGTGAGAGAATGGGAGAATGGGAGATCATTCAAATCCAGTTTTATAATTGTCCAACCCGTCCAAAAGGTCGTAGAGAGGGAAAGCCAGACGGAGAGAATATAATTGTAGTTAACATTCTGTATAATAGATATTTACAAAATCTAGAATAATATTGCCAGATTATGGAGGATAACGATAAAACGAAGGAACAATTGATTGAAGAGCTGCGGGATATAAAGCGGCAAATGGCATTTATGGAAAAGTATCGCTCCATATTTGACAATGTTCTGGATGCCTATTACGAAGCGACAATTGATGGTACGCTCCTCGAAATCAGCCCCTCTATCGAAACGATTTCAAAAGGCCAATACTGTAAAGAGGAGATGATCGGGAAACCATTTGAAGATGTATATGAAAATCCCGGTGATCGGGGAAGATTCTTTTCCGAATTGATGAGGAAAGGGAAACTAACCGATTATGAGTTGTCGTTAAAGAACAAAGATGGTTCGATTATACCGGTAGCCATTTCGGCAACAGTTTTAAAAGATGCTGATGGTAATCCGGGAAAAATTGCCGGGATACTGCGCGACATTACCGAGCGAAAACAGTCGGAGAAAGAATTGATTGAAAATCAGAAAGTATTCCGCATTCTGAACGAACTGATGAGCGAGTATATTTTCAAACTCGACGTACAAGCCGATGGGTCGTTCAAATTGTCGGTTATCGCTGGCAATTATTCAGGTGCAACCGGACGTCCGGTAGGAGATATAAAAACACCTGCCGATTGGCACAAAACCATCCACCCCGATGACCTGAATAAAGTTTTTAGGACATTAAATCAGGTACTCGAAGAAAAAGAACCCGTTGAAGTCGAATGCAGGTCATTTGCAGAAGATGGACAATTGCGATGGATAGAAATATCAGCCACTCCCGAAACGGATAAAATGACGAATCAGGTTACAGCGATTTATGGGAGTGTCAGGAACATTACTTCGAAAAAGATCGCTGCCCAGAATCTTCTGAAAAGCGAGGAGCACTACCGGTTTATTGCCGAACGTTCGAACGACCTGATTTTTATTTACAGGTTAAAACCGGAGTTGGGGTTCGATTATGTGAGCCCATCGGCAGAAAAAATTACCGGATTTACCCCCGAAGAGCATTACAACGATCCGATGCTGGGGATGAAACTGGTCCACCCCGATGACCGCCACTTGTTGCAAAACCTACAGAATGGCATTATTCAAACTGACCCCTATACAATACGATGGATCAAAAAAGATGGGTCGGTGATCTGGACGGAATCGCAAAATATACCGATTTATGACGAAAAAGGGGAACTGGTAGCGATACAAGGAAGAGCCACCGATGTTACGGAACGCAAACAAGCGGAGGAAGACCTGAAACAGCGCGAGGAAGACCTGAATTATTCACAGGAAATCGCCAAAATGGGTAGTTGGGAACTTAATATCAATACCCAAAAGGTCAAATGGTCGAAGAACTATTATCATTTGATGGGATTAAATCCTTCTGACAAAATTGACCCTTCCAGATACTTTGCGAAGATTGTACATCCCGACGATCTACATTTATTGGATGAAAAGCTCCTGGAGATTAAACAAACGAAGAAGGCAATAAGTGCCGATATCCGCATATTAATGCCTGATGGCCAGATCAAATGGGTACAAAACAACATTGTCCCCGTATTTGAGGGGGACAAACTGGTTATTTTTAAAGGGGTCAACATTGATATAACAGATAAAAAACTAGCAGCAGAAAAAATAAGGCAGCAGAACGATCGGTTGCATGCCATTATCAGTGCAATGCCCGATTTGATCTTTGTCATCGATAAAGAAGGGACTTACACCGAGTTTTACAGTTCAGATACCGAATCGCTGATTATACCTGTTCACCAAATCGTTGGAACCAATTTAAGATCAGTATTCGATGAAAGTTCTGCCAGATTTCACATCGAAAACATTAACAAATGTATCGAAGAAAAGAAACTCCTCACCTATGAATATTCTATACCTAAATCAGATTCAATTAGTTACTATGAAGCAAGGCTCGCTCCTATTGGATCCGACAGGGTACTGACATCCGTCAGGGACATTACCAACCGGAAGGAAACAGAATTTGAGATCCGCGACCTGAACCAGAATCTTGAACTCCGGATCGAAAAAAGGACAGCCCAATTGGCGGAGACAAATGAAAACCTTCAACTGGAAATAGCGGAACGCATTAAAACCTCAACGGCATTAAAGGAAGCCTTAGATCGGCTACATAAGATTACCGACCGCATTCCGGGAGTGGTTTACCAATTCAGGTTACGCCCCGATGGGACTTATTGTTTCCCTTATGTGAGTGAGGGAATTTATAATGTCTTGAAGATTAGCCCAGAAGCCGCCGTTAATGATGCATCGGCTATCTTTAACAAGATTCACCCTGATGATTTGAAAGCCCTTTATGACTCAATTTTCACTTCAGCAAGAAATATGTCATTTTGGCAATATGAATACAGGGTATTGTCTGAGGATGGAGCCGAGCAGTGGTTAGGCGGAAATTCAATGCCCCAACCTGAAGAGGATGGGTCTGTTTTATGGCATGGCTATATTTCGGATATCAGTGAACGTAAGCGTATAGAAGTGGCATTGAGGGAAAGCGAGGACCGATTTTCATCGTTTATGGATTATTTGCCAGCCATCGTCTTTTTGAAAGATCACGAAGGGAGAACTTTGTTTGTGAACCGATATATGGATAATTCCTTTGGTGCTTCTGCCTGGGTAGGGAAAACCATGCTGGAAGTTTTCCCAAACGAGCTTGGCGAAAGATTATTAGCAGACGACCTGAATTCTTTGGCCATGGGATACCTGAAAATTGAAGAAAGTATCATGCAGCTCGATGGAAAGCTGCATGATTACGAAACACAGAAATTTACCATCGGAAGGCAGGGCCAGAAACCCTGGTTGGGGGGGATCTCTTTAGACATTACCGATCGGAAGCTGGCAGAAGCCGAAATCATAGAAGCGAGGAACGAAGCCGAAAAGGCCAACCAGGCAAAGAGTGAATTTCTTTCGCGCATGAGCCACGAACTCCGAACCCCTATGAACTCGATCCTTGGCTTTGCCCAGTTGCTCCAGATGGGCGACTTGAACCCGCGGCAAAAGGCAGGGGTTGACCACATCTTAAACAGCGGAAAACACCTGCTGAACCTGATCAACGAGGTACTCGATATTGCACGGATCGAATCGGGAAAGGTTACAATTTTACGTGAACCTATTCAGATACAGGATATTATTGCTGAAATGATGGATCTTGTCCATCCGGCTATTGTAAAACAAAACCAAACGATTGAGTTTATTGAATCACCTGTAAATCAATTGTTCGTAATTTCTGATAGGCAGCGTTTAAGGCAAGTATTGCTCAATCTGATCAACAACGCAATAAAATACAATTGCCCTAAAGGCACTGTCACCATTAAGGCTGGCTTGTGCACCAATGAGGAGAATGGAGTTTCTTTTATCAGGATTTCGATCACCGATACGGGTTGGGGGATTTCGCCCGAAGACCAATACAAACTATTCAAACCATTCGAGCGGATTGGGGCAGAAAAGACTGAAACAGAAGGGACAGGACTCGGGCTGGCAGTCGTAAAAAAATTGATGGATGCAATGGACGGTAACGTTGGGGTAAAAAGTAACATCGGGGCAGGGTCAACCTTCTGGATCGAACTCCCGCAAAGCACTTCTCTGGGTGAACCTGTTGAAAAAATAAGTAGCACATCGACTCTAACTACCAAAGTGGCCGATAAGGCCGGTACAATTTTGTACATCGAAGACAATGTATCGAACATTGAACTTGTAGCACAGATCCTTTCCTCTCTTCGCCCCGACATCCGTTTGATCAGCAACAAGAACGGCAGGTTAGCTGTCCCATTGGCAATCGAGCATTCGCCCGACCTGATCCTTCTCGACCTTGATTTGCCCGATATTCATGGTGTGGAAGTGCTAGGCATCCTGAAGAGAAAAGAATCAGTAAGCCGGATCCCGGTCGTCATCATCAGTGCCGATGCCATGCCCCAACAGCTCGAAAAATTGATGAAGGCTGGTGCTGAAAACTACCTCACCAAACCGCTCGATGTAGAAATTTTCCTGAGTGTTGTGGACCAATGGATTGGAAAGGAAAGGTAGAGGCTGGGAGCAGAGGGCATGGGGCGAGAAGCATGGGGCTTGGGGAACAGAGACGGGAAGAAGGGACATCATTAAACAAAAATCCATTTTTAAGTAAGCTGATTTTGTTCGAAGAACTCCCCCTTTTTAAAGGGGGCAGGGGGATTTCGATGCAATTACCTAATTTATAATGTATTACAAATATAAATTAATTGTTTGATTTTAGTTCATAATCAAGCATTGCAACATCCATTGGATTACGAATACAAAAACCTTTTGATGCTCCGTTTCGGTGTTTTCACAAACTCTTCGGGATGGATTTCAAATTTTGAAATATTCATATAGGATGGCAATAAGGAATTGACCTCTTTAAGGTGTTGTCTGTAAAGGTTTTGCAGATCCTCACTATTCATCTTTTGTGAGGCCACTGCATCGGGTTCTGGATAAATGAGGACGACAAGTTTTTCTTCACGAAGCACCACCAACGATTCCCCAACAGCAAATTTATTGTCAAAGTAGGCCTCCAACTCTTCAGGATAAATATTCTTGCCATTGGCACCAAGTATCAGGCTTTTACTGCGCCCTTTTATAAAGATATTCCCCTCACGGTCAATGATTCCTAAATCACCGCTATGAAGCCAGCCTTCAGCATCCAGTATTTCTTTTGTGGCTTTCTCATTTTTATAGTAACCCAACATCACATTGTCACCACGGATAATGATTTCACCGACAGTTTTCTCCGGGTTTGGCGAATCGATCTTAACCTCAAGGGTATCGACAGATTTACCGGCAGACCCAAATTTTATTTTAGTTGCAGGGATGTAACTGATCAAAGGCCCACACTCAGTCATTCCATAGCCAACTGAATAAGGGAACTTCATTTTTCGGAAAAACGTTTCAACTTCGTTGTTAAAAGGGGCGCCACCAATTACGATTTCGTGGAATCGCCCCCCAAATGATTCGGTCAGTTTTGCTTTAATCTTGGAATACAATACATTACGAATACCTGGAATAGATAGTAATATCTTAACAATCGGTTTGTTGATTTGAGGAAGAATTTGCTTTCTGTAAATTTTCTCAATCA
The DNA here is from genome assembly GCA_037128295.1 of Mariniphaga sp. Classification (GTDB taxonomy): domain Bacteria; phylum Bacteroidota; class Bacteroidia; order Bacteroidales; family Prolixibacteraceae; genus JAAFHB01. The sequence goes on along the minus strand of JBAXWR010000022.1, from coordinate 19,784 downwards.
CCAATGGCACCGACAGTACAAGGGCTGGTTTGATCTCCTTAAAAGCCTGGATGATTACCTGTGGTGAAGGGGTTTTTGTCAGGATCGTAATGTGACAACCGATACTGAATGGAAACAAAAACTCAAAAGCACAACCATAGGTATGCGCAAGCGGAAGGAACGAAACAATCGAATCGCCTGATTTTAACGGCATATTATTCTGTGCAAAGCGAATATTGGCAGAGAGACTGTTGTGCGAAAGCATCACACCTTTTGAAAACCCAGTAGTTCCTGAGGTATAGCTAATTACAGCCAATTGATCGTTTGAAACACCCAAAAAGCTGAAGTTTCCTGAAACCAGTCCATCAGGATATTTTTCGTTAAATTGTGAGTCAACAGATTTCAGTGAGCTTGCTACAGTTTCGTTAACGGTATAGATTGGGTTGTAATTGTTCAATGAGATAACTGCTTGAATAAGTGGCATTTTCTGAATATCGAGTTCCTGAAACAGGTTGTCTGCACTTAGAAGAAGCACCGAATCGGAGTGGTTGATAATGTAATGAAGATCTTCCTTTTTGAAATCGGGTAAAATGGGAACGATAACAGCCCCATAGGTAACAACAGAAAGGTAACCGATACACCAGCGGGCCGAGTTCTTGCCCAGTAAAGCAACTTTGTCACCTTGTTTGATTCCGGCATTTTCAAACGTCAGGTGCAATTTCATAATTTGTTGTGCAACTTCCAGATAGGTAAAAGTCCCTCCCTTGTAATCGGAAAGTGCAGATAATCCCTGGTTCTTTTTAAGGCTTTCTTCGATGTATCCAACCAACCGCTCGCTTAACATATCTTTTAATTTTCTGTTTGGTACAACAAAGTAAATCAAATTTGAAGTTTGACGCACTTTCTATTGACAAAAAATTATAACAGAAGTTGCTTTAAAATTTATCCTTCTTAAAATAGGCCATACCTTGGGCGCTTGAAATCAATCCACCTTCCGAATCTGTAACATTTATAGTATAACTGCCTATCTTGCTGTTTTTTGAAGTTTCGATGGCTTCAGCATATAGCACACCACCCTTGGCAGCCTTCAGGAACGAAATGTTCACATTTAGAGCCACCGCCATAGTACCATATGAATTTGCAGCAGCAGCAAGTGTCAGGTCGGCAAGGGAGAAAATTGTACCGCCATGTACAGTGTCCATTGCATTCAGGTGTTTGCCCTGAATTTCAAGCCTGGCTTTAGCTTTTCCATCCGCAGCTTCAAGTATTTCGATCCCAAGCATTTCTGCAAATCTATCTTTCTTGAGGAATTCTTTGATATTATTGTCATCCATAATCCAAACATTTTTTTACAAGGATATTGAAAATTTAATTAGAAAATGCCTTTCTCAAAAGCCGCAATTAAATTACCAGATATACTCACTTCAGAAGCATGAGGAGGTAAATTTCCCCTCTCAAACCAGCCTGCTTCCCGGATTTCCTTTTCATCGATAACAATTGGTTGGGTATCGTCGGCCTCGGCAGTAAAACCCAGCATAAGCGACCCGGAAAAAGGCCAGGGTTGGCTTTTATAGTATTTCAGGTTTTTAATATCCAATCCAACTTCTTCCTTTACTTCCCTTACAACTGTTTCTTCGATTGTTTCGCCAATATCGACATAACCGGCAATGAGTGCATAGAAATCACCTTTATAGTTTTTACCTTTTGCCAGTAATATTTTATTGTTGCACGTGATCGCGACAATAACGGCAGGCGATATTTTAGGAAAAATGAGCAGGTTACATTCGGGACAAATTGTGGCTCGCTCATCTTTTTTCAATTCCGTTTTGGAACCGCACCTGCCGCAATATTGATTGTTCGTATGCCAGGTCATCAATTGATGACCTACCGACCCGATCCATGCCAACTCTTTGTTTTTCAGGTTTCTTAAAATGAAAATATCATGAAATTCAAATGATGGATGATTTAAACCAGCTTCAACCAATCCGAAACAACGGATGGAATTGATTGAAAACAAATAAACAGGCGATCCAGTGTGTTCAATAAAATCGCCTTTCCTGGGAATTTCATAATCCTCCCCAGCTTGTTTTAATAACACCTGATTTTCACTGTAACACAACAAAAAATCTTCATTACCCATTACAAGTTCATGATAATAGGTACTGTCGAAAATATGTGGGCTTATCTCGTTTAACATGAATTTATTTTAAATATTCTATAAAACGACTCTATTATATTGATTGATAATGAATTAAATTACATGCTATTAAATATACTTTAATACGAATACGAAAACAAAAGTACCAATAAATGTAATCGGCCTAGCAGGTTATTTATCGGTGAATTCTTTCAAGAGATAGTAACAGCCGGGGTTATACCTCATTTACTGATTCCGAGTATGTGGTTATATTCAAATAATCTAGTCCCTTTTTATATTGTTACATAAAGCTCCTACCAACAATAGCTGTGTCACAAATCTTCATTTCCAATAAACAATTATTTTTTAGTAAAACAGATAAATTCTTGAATTGTATGAATCAAACTGATTTACAAACAACGGATTAGGCTATATTAATGGGCGGACTGCTTTCACTTTTATCAACCAACCGTAATTCAAATTCGGGTGAGGAAGCTTTAATTGTGATTCAAAACCCCATTTGTTATAATCTTTGATCGCACCTGATTTTTTTTCAGCGAATATCATCTGGCATTTACAACATAAAGCTTATAATATTCATTCTCGGCAAATTCATTGTTGCCATTCTCGAATACGTCTATCCTTAGTTCAGTATTGTTTCTTTCAAATTTCAATTTCTCCGAGACTTTCAACTTATTTATAGGGATTTTAAAATAATTGTCTTTATCAAGTTTCCATCTGCTCGTAAAATAATGAAAAGTATTGTCACTACCTTCATAGAAATACCCAATAAATGTTGGTGATGAATTCATTATAAATGCACTTTTCAGGTTATCATTTTTTATTTCGGTATAGTCATGGCAACCTACCAGTCCAATAATTATTAACAAGAGTCCAAATAATTTCTTCATGAGGGGCGGTTTATTATCATAGAGGCACTAACGATCATAGAATCTCAATTATGGCGATTATTTCTTAATTGGTACCATCTTTGCAATTTAGGAAAAACGATTTCATCTGAACACTGAATGGGTCCCCTTACAAAAAATTCTTGTCCAGATACTCCTGAAACTTGTCTTTATATTGGTCACTAACAGGTATATACACCTTCCCAAATATAATCCGGCTTCGCTCGATCGTATCGATCTTGTCGAGGTTGACAATAAAGGAACGGTGTACCCGCATAAATTTGTCTTCTGGGAGCTTTAGTTCCAGCGATTTGACCGAGTTCAACGACATCACAGGTTTATCATCGGTGGTCGTATAGACTTTGATATAATCCTTTAAACCTTCGATGTAAAGAATATCGTTGAAATTGATCCGCCTGATTTTGTATTCCGATTTCAGGAACAGGAACTGGTTGTTGGCCTCAACGGTTGGCAATGAATTGATTTCCAATTCGACCTGCTTGCGGGCTTTCCCTGCAGCTTTTAGAAATTCTTCGTAACTGAACGGTTTTAACAAATAGTCGATGGCATTCAGTTTATAACCTTCCAGGGCATACTTCTCGTAAGCAGTCGTAAAAATGATCTTGGGCGGGTCTTCCAAACTTCGGGTAAACTCAATTCCAGTAAGGTCGGGCATTTGAATGTCCACAAAAATCAGGTCAGCCGTTTGTTCCGAAAGAAAATCGATGGCATCCAAAGGATTGTCAAAGGCACCCACCATTTCAAGAAAAGGGGTTTTGCTAATGTAATCACTTACAAGTTTCAGTGCAAGTGGCTCATCATCAATAGCTATCGTTTTCAGTTTCATTTGTGGCTAATTTACTTTCACACGTTTGAAATATTCACACCTGTTGTTTCATTTTTTGGATCAATAACTCAACTTTAAAAACGGTTTCAGAGTGATCAATCTTTAATTCGTGTTTACCGGGAAACAACAATCCTAGCCGTTTTTTCACATTTTCGAGTCCGATGCCACTGTGTTGTAAATCACCTGTCTGACTGCTTTTCCCTATGCTATTTTCCGTTACAAAACGAATCTCTTCGTTCACGAGTTCCATCCCTATTTTGATGAAAGACTTTTCGCGCGAATTGATCCCATGTTTAAAAGCATTTTCGATAAAGGGAATAAAAAGAAGTGGAGGGACCGAAAAGTCGGAAAATTTTTCAGGGAAACTGATCTCCAGGCCAACACGCGGACTTAGCCGTAACTTCATCAAATCGATGTAGTTGTGCATAAAGCTGATTTCGTTACTCATCAGCGTCTCCCCTTGTTCCGATTCGTAAAGGAGGTAACGCATCAGCTTTGACAATTTCAGAACCGATTCCTGGGCAGTTGGCCCATCAATTCCAATCAGCGAATATATATTGTTCAGTGTATTAAAGAAGAAATGGGGCGAGACCTGATTTTTCAGGAATGCAAGCTCCGAATGAAGTTTCTCTTTTTCCAATTCTTTGCGCTTTTTTTCATTTTGCGCCAGCTTATTGGTTACACTGAGGCCTAATGCAAAGCCGGTCAGCAAGATAGATGATGAAAAGAATCCAATGACCTGAAATTGCTTAATCGGAGGTTTTGGAGCATTTTGGTTGGTTGACAACTTTTTCATGATCTCCTCGATCTGCCGGTCATGTTCAGGATCCTCAAAATATTGATTATTAACTATATCAAAAGTAAAATAAAGAATGAGAATTGTTGCCGCTGCGGCCAGAACATACCACCCTTTTTTTTCCAGAAGGAACAACCTTGGAACCAAAAACAGGTAATTCAAGTAAAAAATCACGCCATAAATCGCAATATACAAATAGGACCTGTACAAGCCTTTTGTATTCCCATCGCCATAGGTATGGGAGATGTATTGTGGGATGATAATGATGATGATCCATGCAACGACATGAAGCAAAATCTGGATTTGACGATTGGTTAATAATGGCTTTTTCATGTGTTATAATTTTCAATAAGCTCGCTATTTTTTGTATTTGGCCACCCGTTCATCTTTGATGATCCCACCCCAATCCAAACCGAAAGCAAAATCATAGGTGTTGCCTTCGGAGTCAACATAGCATTTCATATCGCGTGGGACATCTTCAAACTGTTCTTCAACGGTTTTCATATCAGCAGGCATCTGGAACGGCAACAATGCCGATGGCTCAGTCGTTCCTGTTATTAAATCCATAATTGCCTGGTCCTGAACACCCATATGAACAAGAATCGCATCAGCCTGTTTTTCTATCTCAGAAAAAACAAGTGGATTGGAAATTTTCACCACCACGATAACCGGCTTTTTGCCCATTTTGCTTTTGGTTTCTGTAACAGCCTTCAGATCGGCAAAATTCGAAGTTAAAACTGCTTTCCCTTTATAGGACCGGTCTGTAAAACTCTCGAACGGGCTTCCACCTGCGATACTATTTTTTCTTGCAAAATCAGCTTTATAAGGTCCGTATTGCAAACTAATTGGTACATAGCCATTTCCATTACTCTTAACATCATCCTGCGAATAACCGACGCCACTTTTGGGACTATCGATACAAACAAGGGCAAAGTCGGCTTCCTGTGGACTTTCGACCAACTGGAAATATTTCTTTGCCACTTCAGGATTGACTGCATCTTTCCAGCTTTCGGGAGTTTCTACCCCAAACCAGTTTTTACCACCGGGAACAAATTTCTTTGGGATATAGACTTTAAGCTGTTTTTGAACCGGTAGAGTTTTGGCCTTGTTCTTCAACATCACAACCGAGCGCAACTGGGCTACATAGCCGGCTTTCATAAATTCTGGACTCCCAACTGTTTTTTCGGTTTGCGCCACATCAAGGTAAGGGTTTTCAAACAATCCGACCCTGAAGACATTTCGAAGCAAGCGGATAGCCGACTGTTCAAACCTTTTGCGCATCGGTGCTTCGCCATATTTTGCAACTCCCATCTTGTAAGCAGCAATCACGGGTCCCATTTCGTTATTTCCCCCAAACTGGTCAACACCTGCCTCTATGGCTTTAAAATGGCGCTCTGCTTCGGTCATTTTTTCGACTCCCCAGCACTTTCCCTGGAACTGATAGACATTCTGAGCATCTTTTGTGATCATCCAGTCGGTACAAACCACGCCATCGTAACCATATTTGCCACGAAGCAAATCGGTAATCAGGTATTTATTGTAACTATTGCCCACGTTTTCGTGATTCACAGTATCCTGATTGTAAGATATTGTATAATAAGGCATTACAGCCGATGCCATTGAAGTTCCACCTTCAAGTTTCATTGCCCCCTCAGTAAATGGTTTGAGGTGGTCGTTCAAATTTTTCCCCGGATAAACGGCATAAGCCCCATATCCGAAATGACCATCACGCCCACCCTCTTCAGGTCCACCACCCGGCCAGTGTTTGATCATTGCATTTACACTTTTATAACCCCACCCGCCTACAATCACTGCATCGCCGGTAGAGGTCTGGAAACCATCAACATAAGCCCTTGCCATATCGGCAGTCAGGTTGGGATCTTCGCCCATGGTTCCATCGAAACGGCTCCAGCGGGGTTCTGTCCCCAAATCAATCTGAGGGGAAAGTGCCGTTGTGATCCCCAAAGCGCGGTATTCGGTTGCGGCGATTTCACCAAATTGTCTCATCAATTTCGGATCGAATGAAGCCGCGATACCCAGAGTTCCGGGCCACATCGAAATTTTGCCTCCTGCACCTGCATTGAACTCAGCATAAGAATCGCTGCCATGCCTTGGGTCGGAGCTGTTGTTCGCCGGAATCCCAAAACCGATCCCTTCCACCAATACCTGAGCATTGTTGTTCCATTGGGCGGCAATGGCGGGATTCTTGACCGAAGTGATCAGGACATGCCGCAGGTTATCGTTTGTAAGGAATTTCTTTTGCTGATCGGAAAGGTCACTTGCGTTTGCCCCACTTTCGGAATATGGCTTGCCATTGTAAGTCCCTCCAAATTGTCCCTGAGCCGCAGCAGTGATAGCCTGGTGCGCACTATAAAGCATCAATCCGGCAATTTGCTCGACCGATAATTTCGAAGCAAGGTCTTTTGCCCGTTCATCAACTGGCAAACGCCAATCCTCATAACGATCCAACTTGCCGTTTTTGTTCAGGTCCTTAAATGCCAACTGGTCAATGGTAAGTATTTTAATACCCGATGTCGGAGAATATCCAATTTTTTGGCCACCTTCATTATGGATCAGCTTAAAGGTTCCTTTATCCTCTTCTGTCCATTTGGAAGTGCATCCAATATACAAAACAATAACAGTAGAAATAATTAATAATCTGAGAATTACACTATTTTTCATTTTCTGGAAAATATTTAATGATTGAGAATTTGAATTCGTAAAAAAAGAAAAAGTCTGCCCCGGTGAAAAAAACAAAACCGGGGCAAACATACTACAAAACTTACACATTACTTACACACTACTCATATCTTAAAGCATCAATAGGGTTCAAACTTGCTGCTTTTCGAGCAGGGTACCATCCGAAGAAGATCCCAATTGCGGAGCAAACAAAGAATGACATCACTACTGATAATGTTGTAATCACTACGGGCCAGTTCATAATGGAGGCCATTAGTTGTGCGGCCAAAAATCCGAATGAAATTCCGATAATCCCACCAAAAACACTCAATAAAATCGATTCGATCAGGAACTGTAAAAGGATGTCGCTTCCACGTCCGCCAACAGAAAGCCTAAGGCCAATCTCACGTGTCCTCTCAGTGACAGATACATACATGATGTTCATGATTCCAATTCCACCAACAAGCAACGATATTCCGGATATCGCACCCAGTAGCAAGGTCAGGATATTGCTGATAGAGCTGAATGTCTGTACCATTTCGGCTTGCGACCTGACCTGAAAATCATCTTCGTCGGTAGCTTTCAGTTTGTGGCTTGCCCGGAGGGAGGCTGTCATTTGCTCAATAGCAACTGCATTTTGATCCTCACTTGCTGCAGAAGCTGCAATACTTTGGATATGGGTAATGGCCAGGATCCGTTTTTGTACAGTTGTGAATGGTGCCATAATCAGGTCATCCTGATCTTGTCCCATACCGTTTTCCCCTTTTTCGCCCAATACCCCGATAATCAATAGGGGAATGTTTTTGTAACGGATGGTTTGACCGATTGGGTCCACCTTACCAAATAGGTTTTCAACGATCGTCTGGCCAACCAGGCACACTTTGGCATAAGTTTGGATTTCAATATCTGTGAAAGTACGACCCTGGCCTAGAGTATATTTTTTGATATTGAAATATTTATTGTTGACCCCATAAATAGTTGTGGGCCAGTTTTGATTGCCAACAACGGCCTGTCCACTTGAACGGACTTCAGGAGAAACATCGCTAATAGCAGGACAATCTTTCACAATAGCGTCAATATCGCTCAGTTTCATGCTTTTCGCATCACTGTTCCCCATCCGTACTCCTCCTTTTTGTTCAGCTCCGGGCATTGCAAAAATCAGGTTTGTACCCATGCTTGACATTGTGTCCTGGATACTTTTCTTCGAACCATTTCCGATGGCCAGCATCACGATCACAGAAGCTACCCCGATGATGATGCCCAACATGGTAAGGAATGCCCTGAACTTATTCCTCTTGAGTGCGTTCAAGGCTATTTTTATTGAATTTACATAGTTCATGATGTTCTTTTTAAACGTTTAAACGAGTTCTTCGATAGGAAGAGCTTTCAATAACTCCGCAGCGTTGTTACGATTGGTAACCAATTCTTCGCGGATAATATGACCGTCGCGGAAAACAACCTGACGGGTCATGAACTTTGCAATGTCCGGTTCGTGGGTTACAAAAACAATGGTTTTCCCTTTTGAATTGAGGTCCTGAAGCAGTGCCATGATTTCGTAAGATGTCCGGGTATCGAGATTACCTGTTGCTTCGTCAGCCAAGATAACCACAGGGTCGTTGACCAGTGAGCGGGCAATGGCCACACGTTGCTGTTGTCCTCCAGATAACTGATTGGGCATGTGATGCATACGGTCTGTAAGTCCAACTGCTTCAAGAGCAGCCTCTGCACGTTCACGACGTTCCTTCGACTTTATTTTTGAATTATAATAAAGCGGGAGTTCTACGTTTTCAAGTGCCGAAGTACGGGACAACAGGTTATAGGACTGAAAAACAAAGCCCAACTTAATATTCCTCAAATTGGCCAGTTCGTTTTTCGAGAGTATGCCCATGCTGATCCCGTCGAGGAAATAGGTTCCGGAGGTCGGTTTATCGAGACAACCCAGGATGTTAAGCATTGTCGATTTCCCCGAACCGCTTGTCCCCATGATGGCCACAAATTCGCCTTGCTGAATCTTGAGGTTAACGCCCCTTAAAGCATGGACAGTGATATCCCCGATATAGAAATCCTTCTTTAAAAGGTTAACTTCAATAATTGTCTTTTTCATACCTGATATTTTTTTAATTGTCGTATGGAATACCTATCATAATTCATACCTGTTTTGGTTTGCGATTTCCAAAACTGGACTATTTCATGGTTGTGGTGGCCCTGTTTGTTTACTTGTTGTGGAAGTCGTCTTGCGGTTGCTTCCCGGCCTCTGAGGCATAAACGGACTCTTGGCAGCAGTCGCAGCTTTTACCTGGGCAGCAGTCGCTGCGGTCATCGCAACAACAACTTCGTCACCTTCCTTTAACCCAGACAACACTTCGTAATGGATTTCATCGGTTACACCAACCTGAACTTTTTGCGGATGTACATTGGGGCCATTCTTTACCCAGACTGTTTTATCCAAAGATTCAGAAGCCTGACCTTGGGGAACCGGAGTTCCCATCAACGGTGCTGGTTCGCCCATTCCGGGTGCGGAAGCTTGTGGACTTCCTGCTGCAAGACTCTGGTTGTAAGTGGCCAAAGCTGCCTCGTCAGGTGTAAATTGGATCGCTTTGGAAGGAACCACAACGACATCTTTTCTTTCGGTGGTGAAGAAATTAGCATTGGCAGTCATTCCCGGCATTAGAATTTTGTCTGGATTTGGAGCATTAATGACCACTGTATAGGTGATTACATTCGCTGATGCTACGGGTTGAAGCCTGATTTCAGTTACAGTTCCATCAAATTTTTTCAGAGGATAAGCATCAACTGTGAATTCAACACGCTGTCCATTACTAATTTTGCCTATGTCAGCCTCGTCAACTTTGGCCTCAACACGCATCTGGGTAAGGTCGTTGGCAATCGTAAACAAGGTAGGGGTGTTAAAACTTGCAGCAACAGTCTGCCCTTCGTCAACGGCACGGTTGAGGATAATCCCATCGATGGGTGAATAGATCCTTGCATACGCCAGATTGATTTTATTTTTTGAATATTGCGACTGAGCATTCTTCAAATTTCCTGCGGCATTGCTGTAATTGTACTCTGCAAGGTCAAAATCCGATTGCGCTATTAATTTTTTAGATATCAGAACTTTATATCTTTCATAGGTTGCCTTCTGGTATTTGACCTGTGCCTCCGCCTGGTCAACAGCCGATTTTGATTGGTCGAGCTGGGCAAGCAACGGGGTTTCGTCCAACTGGGCAAGTAACTGACCCTTCTTGACCTGAGTATTAAAGTCAACATAAAGCTTTTCAATGACACCCGAAACCTGGGTACCGACGCTGACGGTTTTAATGGCTTCCAAAGTTCCTGTGGCTGTAACGGTATTGGAGATTGTCCCCCTACCGACTTTCGCCGTCTCAAAAGAGATTGTTTTTTCTGTACTGCGTGTCATCCTGTAAGCGAAGAAGACAACTGCCAGTACCACTAAAGCTGCTGCTGCATACAAATATTTCTTTTTCATGGTATTATATTATTTCAATGTATTTCTAATTTCTAATTTCTAATTTCTAATTTCTAATTTTACAATGCCAACGGTATTCCTTTATAAAAATCGACAACCTTATAGCTGAAAATTAATTTGAATTTTGATTGCAGTAACTTGCTTTCAGAGGTGATCATGTTCGTTTTCTGGATCAGGAAGTCTGCCGAATTGAGCAACCCAACTTTGAGTTTTTCGTCAGTCACATCGTACGACTCTTTGCTCGACTGCATCTGTTCGATACTTGCAGCGTAACCCGATTTTGCTGTTTCAACATCGAGACAGGCCTGTTCAATCTCTTTTCTCAATAGGTTTTTTGTATTGGTAAACGTGAGTTCAGCATCTGAAATCCCTATCTTGGCCAGTGAAATATTGGTTTTCAATTGCTTTTTCTGGAAGATCGGTATCGACATCGAGATCCCAATTGCAGGGTTGACCTTATTTTGCAACTGCGTAAAATATCCCGTTCCGGTTGTAAGGCTTGAAAAACCGCTCGACAGGCCTGTATTCATCGAAATACTTGGCATCCGGTCGGCCTGGGCAATTTTTACGTCATATTCTGCGCTTTGCTTGTTGAGCTCGGCATTTTTGATTTCGGGTTTGATTCCAAGGGCCTGATTGTAAATTGCCTGTACATCAGGACGATCCGTATTGACCAATAAACTGTCGATGTTTGGGGAACTGATGGCAAAGTTGTTGTCCACAGGCAATTCCATCAACTGCATCAAAGTTACCTTCGACATCGCATATTGGCTCTGCGCAGTGGCAAGGGTTGACTTCTCGTTGGCAAGTTCAGATTTGATCTGCAAATAATCCGACATCGAAATGGCACTTAAATCCAACCGTTCCTTGGCAAGGGTCAATTGCTGCGTTGTGGCTTCGATTTGCTTTTCTGCATTGGTAACGCTCTCTTTTGCATATAGTACCTGTAGATAGGCATTTAGAATATTCAACCCTACCGATTCCTTCACCGATTCGGAATAAAATTTGCCGCTTTCAAAATTGAGTTCGGCTTGTTTGATCTTGTTGCTCAGCTTTTCACCGTTGAACAAGTTGACACTTGAATTCACCGAATAATTGGTGCTGTTGGAACCGTTGCTGCTGCCGTAACTGCCGGTAGTCGCATCGAAACCCTTGTACCAGTTAAAATTTTCCTGAACCGAAGCGTTCACCGAAGGAAGGCGGTTGGCCTGTGCCTGTAATGCATTCAACTGATTCCTGTCGTTGGTCAGGTCAGCTTTCTTCACCTGGATGTTTTGACCCAAAGCATATTTGATACACTCTTCCACTGTCCAGATCTTCCCCTGGGCCTTTGCCGAGAATCCGGTGACCAGCAGCAGGAGGGAGATGATTAAGTAACTTGTTTTAATTCGTTTCATAACTTCTATTGTTATTTTGAACCAAAACTAATCCCGCGTTGGTTCTGTTAAAAATGCAATAGACGTTCAGTCTGTTTTTACCGATGAATGGGGGGATTTTGAGCTTGCAAACTCAAAAAAGACCCGCAGATAAGAGCGAATTGATTCAAAGATTTTGTATTTTTGCTGAAAATAGTGCTTTATGATTCATACTGTTTATATAGACGATAGTTCAACCAAAGGCAAAAAATTGCTTCAAAACTTACAAAAAGAAGGTGAAGTGGTTCGTTTTGAAAAACCTTTTAAGATTGAAATCTTAAATGATTATATGGAAGGTCCTGAATTTCGGGCATCAGTAAAACAAGGACTGATAAACAAACTGAAGGCCAATGGTCGTTTATAGCCAAACTGCAAAGCAAGATCTGATAGATATTTTGTATGGGCTTCTAACTTGGGAAAAACACGAACTCACCATTGCGCACTGCGAAAAGTATGTTGATGATATTGTGGATATTATAGAGACAATTGATAAATTAAACATCCACAGGAACTGCAAGTTTAATATTCATAAGCAATTCGGGGAAAAAAGTTTTTCATACAAACGTAATGACCAAACACAATGGTATGTGATCTACAATTGGGATATAGACAACCAAACTGCCTATGTGAACAAAATTATAAGTAACCATCTTACCAAAGAGTAGTGTTATTTTAATATGGCACGAAGCTGAATTTGAGTGGCAGGCTGTAAATCGGAAGATTACGGTTGTGGAAATGTGATTTTCCCTATGGCAAATTAGTTATAATAAAAGAGGAAGCGAAAATACTTAATAAACAAAGGCTTACAAAAAATATATTCTCCTTTAGATGGTTTGTAAAGTACAACATTACAAATATTTCGAGCTTAGACAACCTATTCCATTGCGGTGAAAACATAAATTTATTGCCGCAAATTTGCGGCAATAAATTTATATATTTACCGCACAATAATATTAGGCAATGGCAAAATACATTTACGAGTACAAAAACTGGACAGATTTTTCGTGGCAGGACAAAGCCATAAATTCCGTATTTGGTGAGGTGCGGCTTATGCAAGGTAAGATAATAGGGCAAATGAACGCTTTGGGGTTTTTTGCCAAAGAAGAAGCCACGCTAACCGCCTTAACCTTAGATGTAGTAAAATCATCAGAAATTGAAGGCGAATTACTTAATTATGACCAGGTACGTTCGTCCATTGCAAGGCGCTTGGGAATAAACACTGTAGGACTTGTATCGAGCAACCGCCACATTGAAGGCGTTGTAGAAATGATGCTGGATGCCACCCAACGATACACCTTACCTTTAACCGAAAAACGTTTGTTTGGTTGGCACGCAGCACTTTTCCCCACTGGGTACAGCGGTCCTTACTTAATAGAAGTGGGACGATACAGAACTGGTGAAATGCAAGTTGTTTCGGGCGCAATGGGCAGAGAAAAAGTGCATTACAAAGCCGTAAAGCCCGAATTGGTAAAAACAGAAATGGACAAGTTTTTGGATTGGTTCAACAACGAAAACAGCCTTGACCTTGTTTTGAAAGCTGCCATAGCACACTTTTGGTTTATCATCATTCACCCTTTTGATGATGGAAATGGCAGAATTGGAAGAGCCACAACAGACGTGTTGCTTGCCCATGCCGAAGGCAGTGGAGATCGTTTTTACAGTATGTCTAATCAAATATTAGCCGAACGCAAAATCTATTACGAAGTATTGCAAAAAGTGCAACATAGTTCAGGCGACATTACAGAATGGATCGACTGGTTTTTGCATTGCCTCAAAAATGCGATGCTCTCCACCGAAAACACCACACAGAAAATATTGCGTAAAGCTGAGTTTTGGAAATTGCACGAACACACGCCCATCAACGAACGGCAACGCTTAATACTCAACAAACTCTTCGACGATTTTGAAGGAAAACTTCAAACCTCAAAATGGGCCAAAATTGTCAAGACCTCTACCGACACCGCCTTACGGGATATAAAGGACTTGGTAGAAAAAGGCATATTGAAACAAACTAACGAAGGAGGACGAAACGCAAACTACGAATTAATAGACTTTTAATTAGAATAACTCAAGGTCAAAAACCAGAATTACACCCAGGAAAAATCCTGTATCCAGCTTTCCCGTTATCTGGACACTGTTGGTTTAAGTTCGGGTTATCTTATCGTTTTTGAACCAGCGCCTTCCTCTGAACTATCGTGGGAACAACGCATCAAATGGCATGAAGTTGAATTTGAATGGCAGTGTAAAAACCAGAAAATCACGGTTGTGGAAATGTGATTAACTAATCGGACAAATCAGTTTTTAAAGCAAAGTGAATATACCTAACTATCCATCAATATCTTACAAAGTATAAACTTACCTTTTGATGGTTCTGAAAATAATAATTAATTTTACAAAAATATATTTGATGACAGTCAGGCTTATTCAGTAGATTTTAGGAGCTATAGATGATTTTGTCAGGGGTATATACAAGTATGTGTAAGTGGATGGAAAAGCCATAAGGTGATGAAATGTGCTTAACTTTTAAAATGAAAGATCAGAAAAAATCACTAAGTTCATCCTTTAAAAAATACACTCAGATATGAAAGTTTTTTATTTTATAAAATATTTTGAAAATGGTTTCAGTGACTATTTTAAGAAGATCAATAATTGTGTTGCTACTTTTACCTTTGATTTAGAGGATAGTATTTATGATTTCAATGATCGGAATAAGAGTAGCCTCCTTAAAGAAAGATATAGAGAGATTCTTAAAAATATCTTGAATCAGAATCAAAATATACATCAGAATCATTCAATTGCAATAAGGATAAATAATCCTTCAACAGTGGAGTTTATGAAAGATTTAAAGCTTCTAAAGGATCAAAATGAGATTCATTGGGAAACAATAATAGTTCCAAAAGTAGAGAATGTACATCAAATTGAAATGACCTTGATGGAACTCAGCAAGAATCAAGTCAAATTTCAAAATATTGCAATATTTATAGAAACTAATAATGGGATGTCTGCATTAAAAGACATAATTTCTTGCAGTATTCCTGATTTAAAATATGTAATATTTGGACATGCAGATTACAATTTTGATAACAGAATTTTCCCGTTTATTCATCAGACGGAAGCCCAATACTGGAGTTGGGTAGAGAAAATATTTATTGACATTGTAGATTCAAATATTGTTTTTATTAATTCTCCATGTCTTTTTCTGGATGACAATGATCTTTTTAATTTTAACCTCAAAAAGCTAAGTAATATCTTTAAAGTAAGATTTGGTCAAATGACACTGACCTTGAATCAAACTTTCTTGTGCAATAGCTTCAAGAAAAAAGATTTTGTTTCATTGAATTACTCTAGCAAAATGAGAGCTGATAAAGTTGAATTTGCTTTGGAGTTGATTAAAGAAGCCAGCAGGAATAAATCTGATAAGAGCTTTTCTATTAATAGCGGAAACTACTTTATTTGTCCCCAAGAGGTTGTAATGGCCAGATTATTTTTAGATGATTAATAATTTGATTTATGGAAAAGAAAAATATTCTCGTTGTTAGCGGTTGCATGGCAATTCAGTCCTTCAAAGGAAATATACTGCCAGAGGAGTTGTATCCAAGTATTTTAAAGGAAACCTTTCTGAAAGAGTATAAAAAATTGCTAATTTTTGAAATAATTACTTATAATGAATTACATCTCTGTTATGAAAGAATTATAGAAAAATTTGAATCTAAACCGGCAGACTTAATAATATTTCAGGTTCGAGGACATTATTACCTGAATATAGTTAACTTTTTATCAACATATAAAACTATTGAGCGGACTAATTTATCAAAAAAAGGACAAGAGGTTACAATTAAAAAACGATCAAATTTTCTTCAGGATACAAAGAGCAAACTGAGAAAAGGGAATAATTTTGCAAGCATTTATATTTGGGAAATATTGGTTTTTATCAAACATAGACTGGTAATGCCAATAGGTTATTTAATGGGGTATTTATTTGGAGCAGAAAGTTTTGCGAAAGAAGTATATACAAAACTAATAATCAATGTATTACAGTACGCTGAAGATAAAAAAATTCCTATTATTTTTTTAGGAGTAACATCCCGGCCAAATTGCAAAGTTGAGAACCTTTTTGCAAGGCGTTTAAATCGATACGCCGAAATATTGATAAATTCTTTGGGTGGAACCTATATTAGTATTTTTGGTAAATTCACAACAAAGAATGAGTATAAATTTATTAATAATTTGAATAACAAGAGTGATAAAATTAGTTTGAGTAAAATTGGACATAGGGAAGTTGCTGAGAAACTTGCTAAATACATTCAGAAATTATTGGTAATTCCTATTCTTGATAAATCCGGCATTGACAACCGCTCCTCGGATGATATTCCCAACTTCAGAAATGATAAAACAAAGAAATCGAATAGCTGACAATTTAATAGGTTTTTCCATAACTTCCACTATGTTTTTCAACTCTGAAATAGGTTTTTTACCTTTCCCATATAAATAAACAATTATGAGACATTAAATAATTTAACATATATATAGACAATTCTAATGGAATGTTCGGACTGGAAAATGATAGATGGAAAAACGGCAGCCGGAATTGTACTGTCACGAGTCGATGCCAATCAACCAAATATGAACCTAACCACTTGGAAAGGTTCGGTAGTTCGGAAACAGGATTTTTATACAGCAAAAAATTATCTTTCAGACGATGAAATCGATACTTTGAATCGTTTGGTAGTTATTTTCCTTGAAAGTGCCGAATTACGGGCCAAAAACCGTTTGGATATTACAATGAATTTTTGGCTGGAAAACGTAGATAAGATTTTGGAATTTCAAGATAAAAAAGTCCTTAAAAACGCAAGTTCAATCAGCAATGCTGAAATGGAAGCCAGGATAATTGAGATTTACGGGAATTTTGATAAACAAAGAAAAGTATTTGATGACCTGCAAGCAGACCAAAACGACATGGAAGATCTTAAAGAACTGGAAGAAAAAATCAAAACAAAAAAAATACTGATTATTCTGAAATTCACATATAATCAATGCTTTGACAAGCCCATGACGTGGTATCGAACTCTGGGAAACGACCCATCATAAGATGTTAGAAATATCCATTTTTTCGTATTTTTGTAAAAATAAAGATTTCTCATATGCACACGGTGAAATTAAGAGTTAATGATGGGCCTTACGACGAGCTGATATTGCTTCTAAGTAAATTCAACAAGGACAAAGTTGAAATCATCCCTGAAACTTCTGATTTTGCAAAGAACCAAAAACACCTTACGGGAGAACTGAACGAAATACTAAACGGAAAGGCCAGGTTTATAGAAATGGATGAAGCGGAGCGACGGCTCGAAAATATCATCAGAACGCATTGAGTTTTTTGGGTTTGCGAAATATCAAAATGGATTAAATGATTAGAAAAAAATAGCAATTGCCCTGATCAATTCATCTACAAATTACATTTTCATTCAAATGTTTAATAATAAGTTGCACTAACAAAATTTTGATTTGCCAAAATGGAACGAAGATCATTTCTCAAAACAACTATGGGAGTTGGAATTGCAGGGTTGCTCAATGTAAATCCTGCTTTTTCCTCACAATCTGAAAGTCTTATCGGGGGGAACGACCCAAAATTGGTGGACTTGAAAAAATTAATCCCTGGCCCTGTGATTATCGACCAGATTGACCTGCTAAAAAATGAGGGAGAATACTTTGTAAGAGTTACCTCAAAAGATGGGGATATCGGAATTGTTAAAGGCAATGAGAAGATATTGGAAACAGCCACCTTGATTAAGAAGTTGGTAAACCCTGCGTTTAAAAAGAAAGATGCACGCGACATTGAAAAACTGATTGAGGATATGTTTTACAATGCCTCAGCCTATAAATTTACGGGGATACCACTTTGGAACGGCGTTGGTCATGTTGAACTAGCTATACTCGATCTACTTGGACAAATTGCTAAAAAACCGGTTTATGATTTGTTTGGCGGAGCCATCCGCACCGAGATACAGGTTTATATGTCGAGTACCCGCCGCGACACCACCGCCGAAAAGGAGATTGAATGGGTGAGCCAGCGTGTTTACGAAACCGGCTCCAAAGCAGCAAAAATGAAGATTGGCGGGCGAATGAGCCGAAATGCGGATGCCTATCAGGGTCGCACAGAAACTCTGGTTAAACTTGCCCGCAAAACCTTTGGCGACGATTTTGTTTTGTACATGGACTCCAACGGGTCGTACGATGTACCAAAAGCGATTGAGATCGGTAAGTTCCTCCAGGATTATAAAATTTCTTTTTACGAAGAACCAGTGGTTTGGAGTGATTTTGAAGGGACCAAAGCTGTTGCCGATGCATTGGAAATCCCTGTTGCTGGGGGAGAACAGGATTGCAGTTTACATACTTTTCAATGGTACATCAAACACAAAGGACTTGACCTGGTGCAACCCGATATGTTTTACAATGGAGGTATAATCAGGGGGCTACAGGTTGCTGCATTTGCAAATCAGTATGGGATGACAATTGTTCCCCATTCACCCAAAAACGATGCCACCGGAGGGGCCAATCTTCAATTTGCAGCCATTGTTCCAAATCTGGGACCTTTCCAGGAATTCCAGGCAATGCCAGAAAAACCCGATTCGTGGTATTCACCTTATCTGGAAGTGAAAAACGGAGTTTTAAAACTGCCAACAAACCCCGGGTTAGGATTCCAATACGATAGTACATTCATTAATGGTTCAGAAAAACTTTAAGAAACGATACAACTAAATCTTCAGTAATGACAGAAAACAAAAGTAAATTTTCAGGAAATGGTATTGGCATAGGGGCTGCACTTGGAGTCGCATTCGGAGCAGCGTATGGTAGTTCGTCGGGAAATACTTCTTTAAGCATTGCAATGGGATTAGCGATCGGTGTTGCAGTAGGCGCGATTTTTGACCTCATAAAAAGCAGAAAATAATTTGATCAACAACCATCATCTCAAAAGTTAAGATTCAGGCCTCCAAAAACTGTTGTTCCAGGCATCGTATAATACCTGTTCAGCTCATAATCCTGATTCAACAGGTTTTCGGCACTCACAAAAACTTCGGCATATTTGCAGAACTTATGGATGACTTTCGCATTGACAAGGGTGTTACTGACCTGATGCGTAATTGCAGAAGGATCGGTATCAAGATTTGCAACTTTCTGTAAACTAAGCATCAAAATCGTCTTACCCATCCGGTATCGTGAGCTGATGAACAATTGATGTTCAGGTGTGGCGTAAACAGGCGTTTTCATATCAATGAAACTGTAAGCCACGTGGAAATTTAGTTTCGCTGTCGGGTTGGCTTCCGCCGAGAACTCGATCCCTTTGTTTGAGACTTCTCCTGCGTTTAACAATCCCTTGTTAGGAACTGTAATAATCAGGTTGTCACCTTTTACAAAGAATCCTGTCAATTCAAGGTTTAGTTTCCGGTCGAAAAATGATTTTAAGATTCCAGCTTCATAATTAAATACTGTTTCGGGCTGAAGTTTTGGATTGGGCCCCCAGAGGAACAATTCACGGAT
>JBAXWR010000219.1:0-12129 GCA_037128295.1 Mariniphaga sp. | reverse complement strand
CTCGGCCCTTTCCCAAAACTCGCGTTCGTGAAATACTATCCATGATCACAATAAAATGAAACTTGGCTTACTTAAAATAAATCCACATTTTATTACTTTATAAAAAATTCATCATAAGATCTTCGAAACTAATTTCCGGTTGTGATAATTGCGGCATCCATTTCGTTAAGATTGTTTTGTTTGCTTTTTTACTTTCATTTCAGGTTTTAAATGTAAATATAAGTCTGGCCGACAATCCTCCACCAAAAGAGTTCAGGGGGGTTTGGATCGTCACAATCAATAACATCGACTGGCCATCTTCACCCGGATTGCCTATCGAAGTTCAGAAGAAAGAACTCAGGGAACTAATTGAACAGATCGAACGGCTGAACCTCAACGTCGTGATTTTCCAGGTACGTCCCGCCGCCGATTCTTTCTACTCCTCAAAGACAGAACCGTGGTCGGTCTTTCTGACCGGCAAACAAGGGGTTGCCCCAATCCCATTTTTCGATCCACTCGAATATGCGATAGAGTTGTGCCACTCGAAAGGGATGGAACTTCATGCCTGGTTCAATCCTTTCAGGGTACGAAATACTGGGGTTTATGCACTCGATCCGAAAAGTTTTGCCGCAAAAAATCCGGGATACCTTCGATCGTACGACGGTAAAGTATTTTTTGACCCCGGAATTCCCCAGGTAAGAAACCATCTTGTGAAGGTGGTGATGGAGGTGGTGCGGAAATACGATATCGATGCGATCCATTTTGACGATTACTTTTACCCCTATCCGGTAAAAGGGAAAAAGTTCCCCGATCAGAAAAGCTTCAGCAAATATGGGAAGAAATTCTATCCGAACCGGTTGGGTGACTGGCGGCGCGAAAATATCAACCTGTTTGTAAAGGCCATTCACGACAGTATTAAAGCTGTAAAACCATCTCTTAAGTTGGGGATAGCCCCTTTTGGGGTTTGGCGCAACCGAAAGGATGATCCACAAGGCTCCCCTGGGGTAAAGGCAACGACTTCTTATGATGATCTGTACGCCGATGTTTACAGATGGTTGGCAAACGATTGGGTCGATTATGTGATCCCGCAATTGTATTGGGAACAGGGAAACCGTTTTGGCGATTTTTCGGACCTGGCCAAATGGTGGAACGACCACAGCTTTGGCAAACAGCTTTATTTGGGACAGGCTTTGTACAAATCGACAGGCACTGCCAAAACCTTCACGAATCCCAATGAGATCAGCCAGCAGATTTCGATCCTGCGGAAATTCGAAAATGTAAAAGGGTTCGCGTTGTACAGTGCGTCACATCTTATAAAACTGTCTGCAGCCGAGCTTGGCGAACTCAATGGCAATTTACTGAGCAGTAAAGTCGAAATCCCGTTTAGCTTGCGAAACCCTGTGATAGCAAAAAAGGAGGAGACCCAACTAGCTGAGACTTCCATTACCGAAAAGATGATCGCCAATTCTGAAAAGAGCGGAAATGCAAATCCCGACAGCACAGGTTTTGATGCCCTGACCGATGCTGCTTTACCGGTTCCTGAACAGTTTAAAGTGGTACGGTCAAAAGAGGGATGGGAACTTTCGTGGGAAACACCCAACGCACAATCCGGACAAGCCATGAAATTTACCGTGCTTGTGTTCGAAACCCTCGAAAAAGGGGGTTACAAGCAACGTGTCTTTGCCACCACCGACAGCAGGCATGTGTTTGTTCCTGTGCAGCCGAATTTCGATCCCCCCAAAGTATTGTATGGCGCCGTATCACTTGGAGCCAACGAAACCCATAGCCCACTCTCCAAATTGTTTAAGATCAAAAGGAAAAGGGTGGTGTATTTTTAAAAGATGAACTCTAATCAGAGAAATAATAAATCCCTCAACCTGCTCTCTTCATAGTAATTGTGAAACTTGTTCCTGTCGATCATTTTCATTATCCATTGTAATCATTCGGTCTTGCATGTCTGGTTTGGGTTTGTTCTGACTGCTACATTTCGTGCAAAAAATTACGGATAAAGAATCAGATGACATTATCGGGGCAGCCTCAATGATTTCAAGGTGTAAAAACTTCGTGCTTACAGTGAAGTCCTATTGTTTGAAAGTGAAAATACAGGTTCATGTCGATTTATTACTGGCTTTCGAGGCTGCAAACTTTGGAGACTCAGGAATCGGGCAATATCTTCCCGGTATTTTTGGTTTTTTTTATTAAATTTCTATTTTTTTGGCATAACTTCCCTTTCAAGAGAAATTTCGGTGGCAATAATGAACAAAATGTTTTTCAAGCCGCAGACGTGACTGCCTTAGCGGTTGCATTAAGTGCCTCCCTTTCCAGCTTCAGGATTTGCCGCCCCATTTTTTTGAGGTTATTGGCGCACACTGCCAGTCCAATGTACCATGTAAAGCGTGGCAAGCCTCTTTGAGGACGATGGTCGAGCCCCCGGTGTTCCAGTTCGTTAATGTTTGGTTCGATTGCGATATGCCTGTATTTCAGATTTTTGGACGAAGGGCTGTGCTCTTCTTATTCCTCGTTTTTGTTTTTCTTCTCAGGTTTGGGGATGATTCGTGCAGGGATTTCTCTATTTTCCTGACCATATTTTGACTCTGTTTGCGCCTATCGTTAAATAGTGGCTCAACTGGCCTTGGGTTACACCTGCCAATCGACTCAAACCTGACAATGACAGCGCAATGGAATAATATGCAATAAGTAAAACTGTGTCTTATTTGAATTCAAACTCGGGTTCTTCGAAATGTTTCTTTTAACACTTATTAATTATTTAATATTGTTAAAAATATTGTATCTAACAGATAAACAATACTATAGTATTATATTGAAATAATTGCTTCATTTTTTTTAAGCTAAATGACATTTCTAAGAACAATTCATTCAATAGCTGATTACATTTGCACCTGTTTTTCTCAAAAAAATGGGATTATTAAATGGTTACTCTTTATGAATAAACAACATGCCGGAATAGGAAAAGTTTCCTTTGCTGGTTTGATCATTACACTAGGTATTGTATTTGGTGACCTTGGGACCAGCCCGCTTTATACCATGAGGGCGATTCTCAACGCATCTACTGAATACAACGAATTCCTGATTTTTGGGGCCTTGTCTTGTATTTTCTGGACCTTGACTTTACAAACAACTGTCAAATATGTAATTATTACCTTAAGGGCTGATAATCATGGAGAAGGGGGCATTTTTGCCCTTTTTGCATTGATAAAGAAGAAAAACAATTGGGTCGCTATCGTAACGATGATTGGTGGTAGCGCGTTGCTTGCAGACGGAGTAATTACACCTGCGATCACGGTTACATCAGCTGTTGAGGGTTTGGGATTGGTTCACCCCCATATTCCGGTTGTGCCGTTGGTCATTACAATATTGTCGGCATTGTTCTTTTTCCAACAATTCGGGACAGGATTCATGGGAAAAGCTTTTGGACCTGTGATGGTCGTTTGGTTCTCAATGCTTGCTATTCTTGGAATAAATTTTCTGATCAAGGATCCAAGGGTACTTGCTGCGATAAACCCCATGTATGCAGTCAGGTTTTTAAGTGCTTTCCCAAATGCGGTTGTGATGTTAGGTGCAGTGTTTCTGGCAACGACTGGTGCAGAGGCTTTGTATTCCGACCTTGGACATTGTGGGATCAAGAATATCCGGATTTCATGGATTTTTGTGAAAACCACCCTGCTTTTCAACTATTTCGGACAAGGAGCCTACCTGATCAACCATCTTGATACAATCAATAATGTCAATCCTTTTTATGTGATTATGCCATCTTGGTTCCTTATTCCAGGTGTAATCATTGCTACTGCCGCCTCTATCATTGCAAGCCAGGCTTTAATAAGTGGTTCATATACAATTATCAGCGAAGCCGTTTCTTTAAATATCTGGCCTTGGGTCAGGATTATTTACCCCACAAACATTAAAGGTCAGGTCTATATTCCTTTTATCAACTGGTTTCTTTGGATTGCCTGCACTTTTGTTGTGATCTATTTTGGAGAGTCGTCAAAAATGGAAGCTGCCTATGGCCTTTCAATTACTATCACAATGATTATGACCACTTTGCTGCTATCCTATCACTTATGGCTTCGCAAGGTGGCAAGGGCTTACATTGTCCTGATCCCACTTGTTTTCCTAACCATTGAAGGGACTTTCCTGTATGCCAATCTTTTTAAATTTGCCAATGGAGGATGGCTGACCATTGCTTTGGCTTTTGGTTTTTTCCTTGTGATGTACGGATGGTATTTTGGCAGAAAGATCAGGAACAAGTATATCAGTTTTGTGAACATTAAAAAAGATACTGATATCTTTACAGAACTAAGTAATGACACCTCGGTTCCCAAAATTGCAACCAATCTGGTTTATATTTCAAAAGCCAACAGGGTCAATCAGATTGAATCGAAAATAATGTATTCAATTTTCAATAAGCATCCCAAACGGGCGAATACTTATTGGTTCCTGCATGTCGATAGCCTTGAAATGCCCAATACCTTTGAGTATGTTGTCCATCATATTATTCCGGGCAAACTGATCAAAGTTGAATTCCGTTTGGGATTTAAAATTGAGCGCAAAATCAACCTCTATTTCAGGGAGGTGATCGAAGATCTTGTAAAGACTGGGGAGATCAGCATGGTCAGTCAGTACGAATCGTTGAAAGCCCATTCAATACCTGCTGATTTTCTTTATGTCAATCTTGAACGAATACTGACTAACGATTATAAACTACCCCCACGACAAAGTTTTATTATGGGCATTTATAATTTCACAAGGAGGGTTTGCCTTACTGATGTAAAAGCTTTAGGCCTTGATTCATCATGTGTTATTGAAGAGAAAGTTCCAATTATTATTGAACAGAATCTTAAGGAAAGAATTGTCAGGATACAAAAAAAGTAGTTTTAAGAACTGAAAATCATACTGAAAACAGTTTCTTTTCCAGGGATTGATCTTACCTGGAGTGTCCCACCGTGAAGTCGCATGATCTGGCGCGAAAGGCTTAACCCGATACCAGAACCGTTTTCACGCGTAGTAAAGAATGGAACAAATATCTGTTCGATGATCTCATCCGGAATTCCTTTGCCATTGTCTGCAACCTTTATTTCAATACGATGATCTGAATTTAAACTCGCAAAAATATGGATCTTTCCATCCGGATTGTTTTCATTTACTTCAAGCGCATTTTTCAAGAGGTTGATCAACACCTGCGAAATCAGGTTTTCATCTGCTATAAGTTCAATACCTGAAGGGTTGATCGTAACCATTAGTCTTGTTTTTTCACTGTTTGCAAGCGAGGCATATAAAATCTTTATCCGTTCAAACAGATCAAAAATACTGAATAATTTTAGTTCCGGCTTTGGAAGTCGGGTCAATTTCCGGTACGACTCTACGAACTGCATCATTCCGTTCCCCTGTTCCCTGATCACATTAAGGCCCCTCAGAGTTGTATTGATGGTTGCTTCAGTCAGCTCCTCAGGACGGGCTATGCGCCCTTCGATCATATAATACTTACATAAACTTTCGGAAAGGGAGGTGATAGGGGCAATAGAATTCATGATTTCGTGCATCAGCACCTTGATCAATTTCATCCACGAATCAAGCTCCTTTTCGTCAAGTTCATTTCGTATATCTTGTAATGACAACATAATCAATTCATTGTCTTTTATTTTAAAGGAATTTGCTTTCAAGGACAATTGAATTGTCCCACGTTTGGTGGCTACTGAAACAAGTTTTTGTTCAAATGGCTTGATATTGCGGATGGCCTGAAACAGGTTCCGGTTGATACGTTCAAGTTGATTGATATGGGTCAGGACTTCAACCGACAACATTTTTTTTAATGCCGTATTTGAATGGATCACAAAACCGTGCGCATCAAAGGTAAGAATACCTGTTGCAACGTGTTCAAGTAAAGTCTGATAATATTGTTCCTGCTGTCGGCTTTCAATCTTAAGTTGCTTGATCTGCCTGTTGACATTGTTGAACCCTTCATGTAATTCCCTTATTGTAAGGTCATTGGTATGTGTAGGAAATGAGAGTGTGCTGTCGTCGTTTCTGACCGAATCCAGAAAGTAACTGATTTTTCGGTTCGTCCCATTCAAATAGCCGATCAGGTTGAAAATGACCAACAGAACAAGAAACAGGTCCAAAGCTACCAGGAGTAAAGACCCTTTCTCTGCAATTACCCAACCTGCCAGCAGTGAAAAAATCACAATCAGCAGTGCCCTGAATACCAGGTTGTAATAAAGGTTCCGGCTGATCATATTCCGAATTTTTTCATTTTGTTGTACAAGGTCTGTCGCGAAATCCCCAACTGTTCGGCTACGGCACTCAGGTTGCCGTTATTTTTACCGATGGAAAAACTGATCATCCGTTTTTCCATATCTTCGAGGGTCAATTCAGATTCGTTAACCTTTTCATTGACAGATGGCCGTATAAAAAAATCTTCACCCTTCAAAATATCTCCCTCGCTCAGGATAACTGCTTTTTCGATTGTATGTTGAAGTTCCCTGATATTCCCCGGCCATGCATAATTAAGAAGCTTTTCCTGAGCCTGCTGAATGATCCTCAGGTTCGGTTTATTGTATTTTGTGGCGTACTTTTGGAGGAAAAAATCAGCTAAAACTAAAATATCCCTTCCACGTTCCCGAAGGGGCGGTACCTCTATTTGAATTGTATTGATCCGGTAAAGTAAATCTTCCCGAAAAAGACCATCTTGTACCATACTGTCGAGGTTCTTGTTTGTAGCGCAAATTAAACGGATATCGATGGGAATACTTTGGTTGGATCCGACCCTTGCTATTTGCCGGTTCTGAATGGCTGCCAACAGCTTTGCCTGAAGATGGAATGAAAGGTTGCCGATTTCGTCGAGGAAAAGGCTCCCTTTGTCGGCAATCTCAAATTTGCCAGATCGGCTTTCCCTGGCATCTGTAAAAGCACCTTTTACGTGCCCGAACAGTTCGCTTTCAAACAATGTTTCGGTGATAGCACCCATATCCACGCTGACCAAAACTTCGCGTGAACGGGCAGATAAACGGTGGATTTCGTGGGCAATCAACTCTTTGCCGGTCCCGTTCTCACCGGTAATCAGCACATTGGCATCGGTTTTGGCCACTTTCTGTACCAAGTTCATCATCTGAACCAATTGTGGCGATGAGCCGACAATATTTTTCTGCTCGCGGTTGATCTCCGTTTTTAGCCCCTTCTCTTTCTCCTTCAATTGGAAAACCTCTTTTTTCGACCAGCTTAACTGAAGTGCCGATTTGAGTGTTGCCAGCAATTTGTTGTTGTCCCACGGTTTAAGGAAGAAATCCGTAGCCCCCAACTTTAGAGCCTTTACAGTCAATTCAATATCACCATAAGCTGTTATCATGACGACTGAAACTTCAGGATTTGTTTCCTTGATACGACCCAACCAGTAAATCCCTTCATTCCCCGAATTGATCCCGGCATTGAAATTCATGTCAAGGATCACAATGTTGTAATCTTTCCTCCTCAACTCCGTTGGAATCTGATTTGGGTTCGTAAGCGTCGTAACGGTTTGAAACTCCGGAGCGAGGAAGATCTCCAATGCACTCAAAATGCTTTTGTTGTCGTCAACAATCAGAATATTTCCTTTTGACATGCTATTAATATGTTGTTAATGTTGTTCTTATAAAGATGCAACTGGCGGCTGGCAACTGGCGACTTGCGGCTGATAGCTGGCAACTGGCTACTGGTGACTGGCTGCTAGAAGCTGGCAACTGGCTTTGTTCGTGGTTCAATTTGATTGAAGTCTGACACATTTTACGAAGCTAATGGTTATTAGCTAATTCATGTCACTAAAATTGAGCCAGAAAAAATACTAATTAAATACCGCCTCTAATGGTCGAATCGTGTGGGTCAGCTTTTGAATCTTATTTATCTGTTATTTAGATAAATAAGATTTCTATCCGCTATTTCTTATTTCAATTTATTACCATTTTATTCCCTGTTCTATTTCAAAATGAGTACCACCTAAAATCCTAAAGTGTCAAATATTTTGACAACCGAGTGTCTAATATTTGTGCTTTTACTTATTAGCCAAATATTTAATAATCAAATATCCAGCATCTTAGTAAATTGGCATTATTCTGGCAAGGCAAAGTAAAAATACAAGAAAAATGAGAATCTTAAACAGAAAGTTTTTATTCCTTGCAGTGTTGTTGCTGAGCTTGCAATTATCGGCTCAGGAAAAGTGGACACTTAATGAATGTATCACTTTTGCCATCAAAAATAACCTGCAACTGCACAATGCCGACCTGAACGAAAATCTTGCAATAACCAATTACAATCAATCGAAATGGAACATATTGCCTGGAATAGGTGGAGGTGCAGATGCCGGTATGAATTTTGGTCGTTCTGTGGATCCAAACACAAATGGAATTATCAACACCTCCTTTTTTAACAATTCCTATTACCTGAGTGCTTCGGTTGATTTGTTCAGGGGGTTTATGCTTCAAAACCAGATTAAATATCAGAAATTCAGGCAGGAAGCTGCCAAAAACAACAAGATTGGTGCAACCGATGAGCTTGCTTTTTCAATAATGAATGCTTTTTACAACGTCCTTTTCTATGAAGAGTTATTGAAAATCGCGAATGAACAAAAGGCACTATCAGAACTAAACGTGAAAAAAACCCAGATTCTGGTGACGACAGGTCTGAAATCGCCAACCGATTTGTTGGAGGTGAAGGCCAATTTTGAAAAGGAAGAGTTATTTTGTGTCCACACTTCAAATAACCTTTCTACCTCATGGATCAATCTGAAAAAAGCAATGAACCTTCCAACCGAAAAGCAGATTTCACTGGGTATTCCTGACAATATATCGGAGGAAGTCCCTGCAATAGAAGCCAATATTCCTGAATTGTTTGTTCAGCACGCTGCATGGTCACCATTTATCCAATCGTATGAAATGGATTATAAGTCGAGCCTCAAAAATATCAGCATCAACAAGGCTGAATATTTGCCATCTATCCGTTTACAGGCTGCTTATAATACGGGTTTCTACCAGACGAACAAAGATGCCAACAATGAGGTGATTGCATTCAGTTCCCAGATCCAAAACAATCGCAGGCAATTTGTTGGTGCAACCATGTCAATCCCGATTTTCGGTAAAAATTCGGTCAGGTTTGATGTAAAGCGTTCCAAAATTGCTTCTGAACAGGCCAAAACAAAACTTGATATCGCAAAGCAGACCCTTTTGTACGAAATGGAAGGGAACTATAACGAATTGACGGCTTCGTGGAAAGAGCTTCAGCAATCTGAAAAGCAACTTCAGGCCGATACCCTTGTATTTCAGGCTGCCCAGAAAAAATTCAATCAGGGAATGATCAATGTTGTAGAGTTTTATGTCATCAAAAACCGTCTGGCCGCTAGCGCAGGTGAGGTGCTACATTCCAGGTTGACCTATGCGATGAAGAAGCGAATTATTGATTTTTATAAGGGAATCAGGTTTTGGGAATAACAGTGCTTCGGCTTCACTCAGCAACCGGAGACCGGAGACCGGAGAACGGAGAACGGAGAACGGAAAATGGAGAAGGGAAAATGGAGAAGGGAAAATGGGGAAGTGGTGAGTGAGAGAAGGGGAAAAATGAAAGAATTAAAGAACGCTGTAGGCGTTAAACTATTGTAGATCAAAAAATATAAAATAGACGATCATGGGAATGGATAAAGTTATCGAAAAGAAGAAGGGGATACAGAAAAAACATATTTTCTGGGGTCTCGGAGTATTGGTTGTGGGATTCTTGATCTTTCAGGTCATATTTGGGGATCATACCTCGACTTTCCGTGCCGAAAAAGATAAACTTACGATCAGCACTGTTGAGGATGGAATGTTCAACGATTACATTACGGTGATCGGACAGGTTGAACCAATCACGACAATCTTTTTGGATGCCATTGAAGGCGGGACAGTTGAAGAACGTCTGATCGAAGAGGGTTCGATGGTAAAAAAAGGTGACGTGATCCTACGCCTCGAAAACCGGCAACTTTACCAGACCATTTTGAACAGTGAGGCAGCCTTGGCCGAGAAGGAGAACTATCTGCGCAGTACCCGAATCAGCTTTGAATCTGAACTGATCCAATCGAAGCGGAACATCCTCGATAGCGAATACAAGATGACCCGCAAAAAACGGAGTTTTGAACAGTTGGAAACCCTTTTTAAAGAAGCTTTGATCTCGAAGGAAGATTACATGCAGGCGAAAGAAGATTACGAATACGAGAAAAACCTATTGACCATTAATAGGTTAAAAGCCAAAAACGATTCAATGCTCAGGGCTACTTCCATGATCACGTTGGAATCGGACCTTGGCAAAATGAGGGAAATGCTCGACCTTGTCCACCAACGGCTCGACGACCTGAACGTAAAAGCCACTGTCGATGGACAGTTGGGGATGCTGGATGCCGAAGTTGGGCAATCGATAAATGGTGGCCAGCGTATCGGACAGATCAATGTCCTGAATAATTTCAAGGTAAGCGCAAAAATCGACGAGCATTATATCGATAGGGTCATTCATGGACTTGCTGCTTCGTTGGACCGCAACGGTACCAACTTTAACCTTACAGTGAAGAAGGTTTATCCCGATGTCAGGGAAGGACAATTCAAGATTGACCTTGTTTTTGAAGGGATGAGTCCGGAAAACGTCCGCACCGGCCAGACCTATCATGTGAAGCTTCAGTTGGGTGAGTCGCAGAAAGCGCTGATGATCGCACGGGGCGGGTTTTTCCAGAGTACCGGTGGACAATGGGTGTTTGTCCTGAACCCGACTGGTGCCGAAGCCGTAAAACGCCCCATTAAAATCGGGAAGCAGAACCCACAATACTACGAAGTGCTGGAAGGTCTGAATGTTGGCGAAAAGGTGATCACTTCGGGGTATGAGATGTTTGGGACGAACGAGAGGATCACCTTTTAACGCGGGACTTCGGCTTGCTTCGGCTTCGCTCAGCTACCACCGCTCAGTCACCTTTGATAATGCTTCAAATATAGAACATTGGAAAACTAAATTATGGTTTTCAAAATAAGACTTGAGAGACAAAAAGCACCGTAGGTGCGAAATATTGGTAGAAAAAATTATGCAACAGGACTAAGCGGCGCAATCAGGAAGTTATTCAAGGATCAAATATTAACTGCGCCGCAATGAACAAAAAATAAAAAACATAATTAAATTCAATTATTTAAAAACTTATCGCGATGATCAAGACTGTCAATTTAAACAAAGTATTCCGCACCGAAGAGATTGAAACGAGTGCGTTGAGTGATGTGAACCTTCATATCCAGAAGGGCGAATTTGTGGCCATTATGGGGCCTTCAGGCTGTGGCAAGTCAACCTTGCTGAACATTATCGGTCTGCTCGACAACCCATCTTCGGGCGAGTATTATTTCGATGGGAATGAAGTCGGTGGATTTAAGGAACGGAACCGCACCCTTCTTCGCAAGGGAAATATCGGGTTTGTGTTCCAGAGTTTTAACCTGATCGATGAGCTAAACGTGTATGAAAATGTCGAGCTGCCACTGATCTACCTGAAATTGAGTGCCAAAGAACGTAAGGAGATGGTCGAGAAAGTGCTGGACCGTATGAAAATCAGTCACCGCAAAAAACATTTTCCGCAGCAACTCTCTGGTGGACAGCAGCAACGTGTGGCGATTGCCCGTGCAGTGGTAGCCAATCCGAAACTGATCCTCGCCGATGAGCCAACAGGTAACCTCGATTCCAAAAATGGACAGGAAGTGATGAACCTGTTGACCGAACTCAACCGCGAAGGAACGACAATTGTCATGGTGACACACTCCATGCACGATTCAGAATTTGCACACCGTGTGATCAACCTGTTTGATGGACAGATCATTACAGAGGAACTGAAGAAACAGATGGGGGATTTGCTGATTTAGGAACGGCGTGGAGCTGGGAGCAGGGGGCTTGGAGACCGGAGAATGGAGACCGGAGAAGGGAAACTGTCTTGTCCTGAAATAGGTTTACAGAAAAAGTAAACAAAAAGCAGGATTATGAGATTAAAAGTAAATCGGTTTTCGGACGAACTGAAATTGAGAGTTGTCCAAGAGTATTTGTCCACGGATGTAAGTGGCAAAGAGCTTAAGCAGAAGTATAACATTAAAGGGAACAACTGTATTAACAATTGGATTCGTA
>JBAXWR010000218.1:0-12193 GCA_037128295.1 Mariniphaga sp. | reverse complement strand
AGACAGTTTCATCCTCGATACGAACTTCGATTGTGCTCTCACCAGCTTGTTTTGTAAAAACAAGAAACTCTGCAGTGCTGTTTCGTATTTGTAGTTTTTTACTAATAAGTCAACCCTCCCAACTGTTTTTTTATAGCAGGGATTTTAACCCTTGTATTTTCGTTAAAAGCCATAAATCAATCAATTATTTAGGCCAGAGTTGACGTATTGTGTTAGGGAATAAGCCAATCTGAACAAGTTCTTATATTTGGTAAATATAAATATTAATCCCTTACTATATCCATCTAAAACAAAAAAAGGCCCCTATCCGGGACCCTTTCTGATCATTGTGTCACTCAGGATCAACTTACTTAACGGTTGTAAGCTGATTGACAATAGAAAGTTCAGCTTTTGCCGCAAATCCAAGATAACCATACGAAACTTCAAGTTTTCCTGAAGCTTTCTCTTTTGGAACCTGATACTGACAAGTGAAAATACCAGTATTTGGTCCGGTTTCTATAACCTCCAACTTTGAAACCTGACTTTTTCCGTTGGCAACCACAACCCATCCTTTATCGAAGTTGTTCCAGTCCTGATTCAATGCAGCTTTCAATTCGATTGTGATGGTCTGTCCCGGTTTGGCAAAAGAAATCTCTTTTTTAGAAGCAGCATCCAATATTTTCAGGGTTTGTGAACCAAGCGTTGCAAAGGTAACTGTCGCTTCCCAACCCCGGTTCGAAACGCACCAACCTTCAGTGGCATAGGCATTTTTGCCAAATACCTGACCATTGTTCTCGCCAATAATCTTTTCAACTTGTTGCGCTATTGGAAATTGCCCATCCAAAGGAGTCCCATCCAACGTACCCCGAACCAATCCCAATTTACCATAACCGTCAGGATGAGCCTGTGGCCAACCATTCTCTACCCCGTCCCAAAATCCACCGATTTTCACACGTTCGTCGCTTTTGTTGCTCAGGTGGGTTCCAACAGGGTTCACCCCAAAAACAAAATCGACCTGAGCCCAACCCAAACTTCTCAAAACCGGATCATTCAAAAGGTAACCTACCGCGAACATTGACCCGGCAAGTGCAGGTGCACCACCCAACTCTTTGGTTTTGGCGTGAGCCCACTCGGTTTCGCTGTGTTTGCGGTATTTCCAGAAATTGTTGGTCATCTGTTTCATATGGACAGCCCAGGCAGCCAACTTTTCACGGGTTCCTGCAGGTGCCTTGTCGGGGGCAACCATCAGAAAGAAAGCCAATGCCTGAGGAGTAATGTGTTCGGCATTCCTGATCCACCACATGTGACGCGGATTTTTGAAATCCCAGTTGTCGATGATATCCTTTGCACTTTCCTGAGCCCATTTGAGAAACTTCTCAGGCTTTCCGTCCTTTTCGTTCTTTTCGCACAGGTACATCATCAGGTTACTGAATACCGATTGGCCATAAGCATTTCCCATCTCGTTGAACTCCTGAAACCCGGGGTCAACCCATTTTACGCTGTAAGTCCAGTAACGGACCACCTTGTTGCGATCGTATTTTTCCCAATTGTCAAGACAGGCTTTCCGGTATTGCCTGTACTTCTCTTCCGAAAGATATGGTTTCAGAAATGAATGATAAGCAGCACAAACAGCTGCCAATTGGTCAAGTGTATTCCAATAGTCATAATTCATTCTTGGCTGCCCCTCGTATCCCAGCGATCCATGACGGTAACCGGTAGGACCATTGTAATCGACATACTTATAGGCAAATTCGCTATGCCATAAAATCAGGTCGATCAGATCGGCCACATTTTTATCGCCGAGTTCAGATTTCCAGTTGTCGTACAAAGCAGGATTGCTGGCGTATTGAAGCACTTCAAATAAGGCTTCAAGTCCGTAGGATCCGCCATCGCGTGAAGGACCACCGCCATACACTTTCGACATGTCATATTTGTTCAGGTCTTCATAGCCACGAACATCGGCAAAAAAATCATAAGCCAGTTTGGAGGAAACCTTTTCCATGAGGTGATCAGCAATCCAGAAAGGTTCAGACTGGCCACGGTCTTTTACTTCAACCACATATTCATCGCCGGCAGAAACTGGATTAAAAGTCGTGAACCACCCTTCGTTGTTAAGCATTTTCCCTTCAAAAACAGTCTGAGAGGTTTTTTTATTTATGATTTTAAACGGTGTGTTGTCTGGGGCACCGTAGCAAACAAACCGTTTCGATTCTCTAAGGTTGTAGCCTGCCTGATTGACAAATGGTTTGTAAATTGGAGGAGTCTCTTTTGTTTGTGACCTTCCTACTAAGGTAAAACTTAAGAATAGAATTAAGATACAGTAATTCAACTTAATACGTTTCATATGATTTATTTTTAATTTAATGAGTCCGCTACGAAAAGCTTTCTTCTGCCACAAAGACTCAAAGGCTCAAAGGCTTCACTAAGGAGATGGTACTGATATTGAATTCTTTGTGAAAACTTAGTGTCTTAGTGTCTTTGTGGCGTTTTTTATTTTTATCTTATCGGAGTGGATTCTTTATTAGATTATATTTTTCAAACTTCCTATTTCTTCTTATTTTAAATTGATCGTCTCCCCTACCCTGGTTTTCGATGTAAATTCTTTGCCATTGTACATGACTTTCAGGTCATTTCCTAAAAGTGATTTTATTGTACCTTTAACAACCTGCTTGTTTTTCCATGTTATGTTGACTTCAAAACCACCTCTGGCTCTTAATCCATTTACCTCACCGTCTTTCCATGCATCCGTTAGGGCTGGAAGTAACTGAAGAATATAGTGATCATCTTCTTTGATTTGACTCTGCAGCAACATTTCTGCCACACCTGCGGTATAACCAAAGTTACCGTCCATCTGAAAAGGTGGATGCGTATCAAAAAGGTTTTCGACAATGCACTGACGGAACAACTGCCTGATCAGATCATAAGAGCGGTTACCCTGACCCAATCTGGCAAACAGGTTGATTTTCCAGGCAGTACTCCAACCGGTACTCACATCGCCACGGGCATTGAGGGAAACCAAGGCGGCTTTAGCCCATTCGGGAGTTGTCAACGGACTGATCTGCCTCCCGGGATGAACTGCAAAAAGGTGTGAATTGTGGCGGTGGTGGTCGTTGGGGTTATCCACATCATCCATCCACTCCTGCAACTGTCCCCATTTGCCGACCTGAGGCCCAAGCAGACGGTTCCGCATATCTATAATTTTATCTCGATAATTATTGTCAGTGCCCAAAGCTTCCGATGCTTCGATGCAATTGCTAAATAAATCATATACAATTTGTTGATCGTAAGATACTCCCGGATAGGGGGTGCGGTCGCCTTCTATCATACCGGGACCGTGTTCAGGTGACCAGCCATCGGGGGTGATCAGTTTGCCATTTTTACCTTCTACCAAATGATCTTCCCAATATCCCGCCACATCTTTTAACATCGGATAACCCCTGGTTCTGAGGAACTCCTTGTCCCCACCAAAAGCGTAATGTTCCCAGAAATGTTGAGCCAACCATGCACTGCCTGGGCGGTGAATTCCCCAGGTTGACGGACCACCCATGATGTTATTGGTGCTGAAACAAATCCATCCCCGTTTGGTCTGAAGTTTTGGTTCGGTTGATTTCTTCTGAACGGCAGCAAAGTTTTCAATCCAATCCAATAATGGTTCATGACATTCGCCCAATGCTGTTGGCTCTGCCGGCCAATAATTCATTTCAATGTTGATATTCGTCGTATATTGTGAATACCAGGCAGGTTTGTATTCGTTGTTCCAGATCCCCTGCAAGTTGGCAGGCAAGCTTCCGGGACGGGAGGAACTAATCAGCAGGTAACGTCCATACTGAAAGAGAAGGGCTTCCAATGCCGGATCTTTTTCACCGTTTTTATGGGCCTTCAAACGATCAAGCGTATTTACTTCAGGTGCTGCACCTAAATTTAAATCTACCCTGTTAAAAAGATCTTGATAATCAGAGACATGTGTTTGGCGAAGCTGTGAATAGGATTTCTTTGTCGCCGAATCCATTCTTCTCAGAAGTTCTGCGTGTGGATGAGGTCCCTTAAATTCCTTACGGTAATCATTTAAATATGAGGTTCTTGCTGTCAGAAGGATGGTTATTTTATCGGCACCTTTTACGGAGATACCGGTAGTGTCGCTGACTAAAGTTCCCCCTGTATTCAATACCAACAACTGAGATTCGTAATCCATGCCGTTTTCCGCCAATCTGCCTGTTGCTGTGATCCGATTTCCATTAACAAGAATAGGTGCCTTATGTGCATCGGTCAACCGGATTTTACCTAAAACCTGACCTTTGCGATCTGCAGAGAGTTGGATCACCATCACCTTATCGGGATAGCTCGTGAAACATTCCCTTGTAAATTTTACGCCGCCTGACTGGAAGGTTACCTGATGAATTGCCTCATTCAGATTGAGTTGCCGTTGGTAGTTTTCACTTTTTAAACCAGGAAAATCAATATAAACATCGCCGAAAGGCTGGTAAGAGCCGACGGTTTGTTGTGTCCCGGTAATCAGGCTCTCTTCGTTGAACTGGATATGTTCCTGTTCTATTCCTCCGAAAATCATTCCACCAAAGCTGCCATTTCCAACAGGAAGTGCCTCCAGCCATTTGGAGGCAGGTTGAGTGTACCAAAGTTTTAGTTGACTATTGGAGGGTTTACCGTAAACCAAACCGGAGAATACGATGATTAATAAATTGGTAATTAAGAATTTAGTCATATTGAAATTGTTCTATTTATAAGTTGTCTATATCTTTCTTCCTGAATATTCAGCCATTTCGTCCGACAGGAATTCTTGTTCTATTCCCGGCATTCGATCGCGGACGTTTTCCCTCGTATATGTTCCTTTCCCGGGGTGGCGCGAACCCCGATCAATTTGATCCTTGACAGATGATTGGCTCGGGGATCGTTTACCCCGGGTTAATCATATTTAGCCCCTTCAGGACAGTGACCGGCATTAAACGTTAATTTTCTTCAACCTTTTTGATTCTGTTAATTCTAATTCAGTATTTGTGTAACTAATTATATTTTGACTATTGCTTGATTTCTGAATTGCCAGATTAGCTCATTATCAATTTACCCATTTTCAAATTTTCAAATTGGCACATTATCTTATTTATAAATCACGGGTAATACCACCGAAAACGAATCTTCCTTTCCTTTTGGTTTGGCGGCCAGAAACAGGGCAATGACTTTCCCGTTCTCTATATAAACCTTGGGCATTTCGAACCGGTCGAAATCCATATGCTCACCATCCTTAAACGTAATGCTGAACTTGTGAACCAGCGAGTTGGGAGACAATGTCCAGTCTAATCCGTTGGCAGATTCGAACAACAAAAGGGCAATGCCGTGTTCTGTAATCATATCGCCATGATCTTTGGCAATGCAGTAGTACTTCCCATCCTGAAACCACTCGACATGGTCATCAATCGGGAAATCGGATTTTGGAGAGGTAATAAATGGCTTGTCGTAATCCTTGAACGGCCCGAGCGGTGAATCAGATAGCGAAATGTAATGCTTAACGGCTCCTCCTTTGTAGCCCTCCTTTTCCATCACCGACTTGTAAGCCAATGAGAATTTACCGTCGGGACGCTGAAAAACTGTTGGGACGCCCGTTGTCCGGCGTCCGGGAGAAATATCAATCAATGGTTTGTCGAACCGTTTCCAGGGACCGTAAGGATTATCGGCCACCGCTACACCAATCCGCTGGAAATTCCGGTTGACCCACCACTCCGAATGGGTCATTTTTGGTTTTACCGTATCAGCAGTGTTTTTCCAATAACCACTTCCCTTGTTTGCAGTATAGTACAAATAGTATTTCTCTTTATATCTGATTACATGAGGATTATGGGTCATCTCCCCGTCCCAGAAATGATTCCCACGTGCAGGCAGACAAACATCGGAGAAACGATATGGCCCGAACAGGTTGTCAGAAACGGCATGGGCAATTTCGGAGTGGGTCGCCCATGCTTCATGTCCCCTCGATTTTGGCCACCTTGAAAAATACATGTGGTATTTCCCGTCATCACCTTTCACAACGCCATTGCACCAAACATTGTAACCCTCCATCGAAAACAGGTGCTTTTCGGGATTAGCA
This sequence comes from Mariniphaga sp., assembly GCA_037128295.1. Lineage (GTDB taxonomy): Bacteria > Bacteroidota > Bacteroidia > Bacteroidales > Prolixibacteraceae > JAAFHB01. The sequence goes on along the minus strand of JBAXWR010000218.1, from coordinate 6,117 downwards.
GGAATAAGCTTTGTAAAGTCCAATGAATTAGTTGTTTGAGATTGTACAGCAAAATTCCAGCCCATCAGGACAAAAATAAATAAGCGGATTTTTATTGTCATTTCGGATTATTCAGTTTTAAAATTCGGATTGGGCTTCATCATTTTTGCATGATTCTTTAATCTCCAATCATTCAGTATTTTATACAATTCCTTGGCTTTTTGAGGGTTGGATCCTGCCAAATCAGTTGTTTCGGAAATATCCTTCTCCAGGTCGTAAAGCTCCTGTTTGCCGGTTTCGAAATTGTCGATCAGCTTGTATTTTCCGAGGCGGACAGCACTTCCCGGATCGCCTCCCTGATTTGAATAGTGTGGATAATGCCAAAACAATGGTCGTTGGGACAGCTTCCCATTCTTTAACAATGGAAGGAGGTTGACACCATCAATTTGCTCTTTATCCGAACTGACACCAGCACAGGCAAGCAGGGTTGGGTAAAAGTCAACACCTGAAACCGGGGTGCTGCATTCAACATTAGTACCTTTATTTTCCGGAAGCCTGATGATCAGCGGTACACGAATCCCACCTTCATACAACCAGCCTTTTCCTGCCCGCAAAGGTGCGTTTGTTGTAGGTGAACCTTCGGATGTTGAAAGTCCCCCATTATCGGAAGTGAAGACGATGACCGTGTTATCGTAGAGATTTTTCTCTTTCAACAAGGCAATTAACCTGCCGATATTTTCGTCCACACTGTAAATCATAGCAGCATAAACCGGATCATTTTGGATCAACCGCTCCTTGAAATCTCCTTTCGGGGCTTGTTTGATCCATTCCTTCTCTTTGGTAAACCGTTCTTTATCAGAAATTCCCATCGAGATGGCTTTCTGCTTAAACTTCTCAATCAATGCTTCCTTTCCCTGCATGGGATTGTGAACAGCGTAATAGGAGAGATAAACATAAAACGGATTGGACTGATGCGAACCGATAAATTTAAGGGCTTCATCGGTTTGCCTGTCTGTAAGGTATTCACCTACAGGCCCATCTTCGAGCCTTGGATTCCCATATGGGGAAAAATAGCCATTTGATGTTTTGCTCTTATTGGGAGAACCTGCATTGTAACCCCCTTTGTTCACATCAAATCCCTGAGCTTCGGGCCAGAACTGTTCAGTTTCCCCAAGGTGCCATTTCCCGGAAATCATCGTCGCATAGCCGTTTGCACGAAGTGCCTCAGCAATGGTTGCTTCCTCAAGTGCCATGTGGGTCTGAAAAGGTTCTGCCAGCCATTTATCCTGCGGAAGTCCACCCGAACCTGCCTGGCGCCCGGGAATCCAGTCGGTAACTCCTGTCCGAACCGGATATTTGCCTGTCATGATTGAAGATCGCGACGGGGAACTGACCGGACAGGTGGCATAACCATTTGTAAAACGGACACCCTCACTTGCCAGACGGTCGATATTTGGCGTTTCGTAAAACTTGCTCCCATAGCATCCCAAATCGGTATAGCCATAATCATCCAGAAGGATTGTAATGATATTTGGTTTGTTCTGTGCAAACGTCAATGTAGCTGGCAAAAGAACTGCAAAACTGGCCAATATGGACTTGTTCATAGTCTGGTTATTTGTTAAATAATTGATCTATTATATTCTAAGCAAATATTTCAAAATATTTCTATTTATTTCCCTTCAATGGCACCGCCACATTATACGACATCGTCTCTTCCTTATTTGCCCTTGTTGCTCCGTATAAAAATTTAGGCACCCCGTTTTCAAGGTAAAGGCATGGTCGTTCCAGTTTTGAAACGCTTTTTTCTCCGTTTTCCCAAAGAAAGGTGCTGCCAACTACTTTTGGATATTTTGATGGTTGCCAGTCTGTTCCATTTTTGGAAATCATCATGGCAAATGCGCCACTATCGCCTGTGAATTTTCCTACCACATCCCTTACAATGGCAAAGTAGTTCCCCTTGTGAAACCATACAAACGGATCTTCTGCCACCATCCACTCTTTGGCACCGTCGGTTGCTTCAAAAATCGTTTTATTGTGCTTGGCAAATGGACCAAAGGGCGAATCGGCAAGGGCAACCCCAAAACGCACCTGACCGCCATTGATCTTGCCATTTTTACAAACCATTTTGTATAAAAGGATTGCACGCCCCTTGTCATCAAAGGTGGCGGCAGGATTGGAAACCATCAAGGCATCGTAAGCTATTGAATCGGCACTAACACTTAAAACCGGTTTGTCCATCCGTTTCCACTCGCCATCGGGATTATCGGCTACTGCCACACCAATCCGCTGACTATTCCGGTAATGCCACCAGTTTCCACTCGCCGGAACAGGTTGCGTAATGGCGGCATTGGAACTCGTCCCCATGTAATAGAGGTAATATTTCCCTTTGTAGCTCACCACAGCCGGATTGTGGGTGGCTGAACCATCCCAGAATTGCGTCCCACGTGCAGGCAAGGCCACTTTCAGGTATTTGAAAGGTCCGGCAGGATGATCGGCAACTGCCACAGCAATTTCGGATGTGACCGGCCAGGCGTAGAACCCATCTTTTAAAGGCCAACGCGAATAGAGCATATAAAATTTCCCATCTTTCCCTTTGGTGACAGAACCACACCAGACGTAATGTCCCGGATCGATGAATTTATTGGCCAACGGAACCGGCTGAACCATTGCACCAATGTTCAAATCGGGGGAAGATTCATTGTTTTGTGAAACTGCCTCACCGGCTTTTAAAAAGACCAGAAGGAATACCAGTACCAGTGTTTTTTGTAGCATTTGGATCATTGTATTAGCTTATGAAATTATATTAAATACGAAAGTTATTTTAGAAAATTGTGCCTCATAGGAGAATCCCTTTTTGCCACAAAGTCACGAAGGCTCTAAGATTCACAAAGAATAATCAATTGAAAAATAATACTTTGTGATCCTTCGTGTCTTTGCGACTTTGTGGCCATTTTGTTTTTTAATCTTTAATCGTTTCATATTAAAATATATAACTATCTAATATTCAATTTATTAATATTTTCAGCCACTTTAGTCCCTATATCATTCAACGCCTCCTGATTGTAATGGACAATGTCCTTGAACCATTTGCGTTTGGCAAACTCGCCCGTTTCGCCATATGCGATGTAAACCCTTTTCATTTTTTTGGCCACGGCTTCCTGAGCATCCCTGACTGCCTGACAACCTTCGGGTGCCTTATCCTGCTGATAAGCAATTTGTACGATGAAAAACGGGAGTTTTTTCCCGAATTGTGCCCGGAAACGTTGAATCAATCCCTCCAACGAAGCCTGATATTCTGCGGCAGTCAACTGTCCGGCAAGGATCGCATTGGCATCCCGCTCGCCTTGCATCCAGATAATTCCGGAAAGGGCGATTCCTGATTTTGCTTCAGCCATTTTTGTTTTTTCGACCGACTGATCAAACAATTTCCCTGTTGTATCCCAGGTGTCGTAATTGCTCATCTCAGCTTTTCTGTTACAGGAGGCACCACCCCTTGCTGCCGTAACCATGTAAACTGGAGTGTTTGTCAACTCGTTCATCCGTTTGGCGAAGGATGGGGCAACACTTCCGGTCCCCGCTTTGTTAAACAGTTTCCATGCCTTTCCAGCCGGATCTTTCAATGGGATAAAATCATTGGCAGCGGCATCAAATTCAAAGGAGGTACCAGGTATGCAATTTGGACTTTTGGTGGAATCACCCTGACCAACACCATTGCTCTGACCTGCCAGAAGGAATAGTAGTCCCTTTTTATAAATAATTGACTGATTGATTTTTACGATAGTGTAGGAGTGTTTTACGGGAATATTGACCTGGTAAATCCTGTTCCTGATCTCTTCCAATTGTGCCTTGAATAAATTTTGATTTGGCTTGTTAATCAGGTATTGTTCAAGATTTGCTTTGATATAAGGATGGGTTGTCTGGGGAATTTTCTGATCGAGGAATGCTTTAACGGCTTCGAAATCATTCACGTTACCTTTAAAATCTCCAAGATTCTTGTATTCGATATAGGCGATATTCCTCAACTTTCCACCCACGGCACGGTAATCCTCACACAATGCCCTTATCTGCAATGCCTGACGATACTGTGGGGTAATTGTGTCGCCGGCAAGATTTATTCCATCTTTGAAAAGATCTGAATGATAAGTGTTTATTAAAATATTGTCAATGAATAGGTTATAATCCCCGGATTCCAGATTATTGATTTGCAGTATTTCCTGATTCAAATCTTCCGAAAAGGGTACAAGGCTTAATGCAGGAAGTGCTTCCTTCTTTACCGGATAGGGCAGTGCATTTGCGATACAATCAAATTGAATCTTTTTCTTTTTTGAAGATTTGATTTCCACCTGACAATTGGTGCTTTCAGTAATGTTCTTGTGACGGGCATCAATCACAATTTTGGAAACGTACTTTGGTGCTCCCGTGGTTTTCAAAAACTGGTAAGCCATAATCAAATGGCCCGGAGATTGCGGATGGACCCTGTCGGCACCGATAATCGTATAGGCTGAATCTTTCTTTTGACCTTCCTCGTTGATCTTTTTCAAAAGGGAATAATAGTCAATCACAGTTGCCTGATATTCAGGTGCTACGCTTTTCAGGTGTTCCGCACATTTTCCTAGTGCATCATTGACGCCAAACAGGTTTTCAGTTGCAATTTTTGCTGTCTGGTCATAAATGGTCGGTAACTGTAGGATCAGCCTTGAGCCGTAATTCTTAAAAATGTCGGCGATCTTGGTCGTATTTTTTTTGTAACCTTCAATCGCGGCAGCTTTTTTTTGATCAGCTTCCAGGTTTCCTTCATTGGCTTTGGTGTACAGGTTTCGGTTGACATCGTTCATCCCGATCATCACAACTGCCACTGTGGGTTTGTGAACCAGAATATCCGAATCCATCCGGCTCAAAATGCCTCCTGCCACATCGCCCGAAATGCCACAATTGAAAAACGAAACTTTTTCCTTTGGAAAACGTGTGGCGTAGTACAAAAAGAGATCGGAATGGAATTCACCATTGTGGGTGATGCTGTTGCCGACAAAGCAAACCCGGTCACCATCTTTAAACAATAAAGTTTTTTCATTTTGGGCGAAACCTGAAAATGACAAAAACAGAGTTGTGATAACCAGAAATAGTATTTTCATATTGTTTCCCTTTTAATATTCATTTCTGATGGTGGCATAGACTCCATAAGATTCTCCGGTTATTTTATAAAATGGGGTAAGATTGTAGGCTATCCCATTGTTATTCAGCTTAAAAGTAAAATTCTCTTTCACTTTAACCAATGATTTCAGAATATTTTCTTGACTTCCTTTCAGGATCAGTTCCTTGTCGGTTCCAAAAGCGAGCAATACAGGTCCGTAAAAGAGGGCAATCACATTTTGATCGTCTGGCATCGTTTTTAGGTAAACATTGTAGTTGAAAACTAACTCAACCTGGTCTCCATTTTTCCAGACCCGATCAATGTTTGCAAAAGTGTTCGCAATTGGTTTTACATTGGCAGCCACACCGTTGATCAGTATTTTTGTGTGTTCATTTGCCCATGAAGGAATCAGCAAATTCAACTTGAACTTTGCCGGATTTTGAGTCGCAATGGTAAACAGAACTTTGGGATCTTCAGGGAAATTACCTGTCTGATTGATTGTTAACCCTTGTTCTTTCCAACTTACCTTTGAAGGGATAAAGAGGTTGACCCAGATATTTTCATTGTCATGGAAATAAATATTGGTGTTCAACTTTGCAAAAGTTTCAATGGCCGTTCCGTTGCAACATTTGAAGTCGTTCTCTTTAAGGAAGTTTTTTTTCCGGGGTGACCCTAATGGCAGGTGATAAACAGTTGAACCATTTTCAAAGTTATGGGTGGCCATCACAGCATTGTAGAATGTATTCAAATAATTGTCAGCATATTGAGGTTCAGAACTCCATCTGAAAAGGTTAGCCGTCAATTTTTGGGTGTTGTGAGTTACGCACGATTCTGCTATTTCACCTGTTAATGTTGCACTCAGGTGGTCTGGCACGCCCCAATGTTCTGCAATCCTTGATGTTGGTGTTGTAGAGATGGGACGTGGTCCGCTACTGGTTCCGTTGACATAACAGTGGTGATTGACCAGCATATCCCAGAAATATACTGCTGCATCATGATAGGCTTTC
>JBAXWR010000217.1:0-12222 GCA_037128295.1 Mariniphaga sp. | reverse complement strand
GATGTAAAAAGCAGGTGACGAGATGTACAAAGCAGGTGGTTACTTTTAAAATGAGGTAAGCTACTTTTTTTATGAAGTAGCTTACCCGATGGAGGAACATTAAAATTGGGGTTTATAAAGGGACTGCCTTGAAGTGAAGTTTTGCAATTTGTTTGTATTGTGGGCTTGTTGAACCATAAATGGATTTAATATATACCTTGGTATCCAGTGCAATATCGACCAAACCTGTATTTGGTTTTGAAATAATGTCGTTCCGGACAATTCTTGCATTTTTTAGGGGAAGGCTGGTATTTGAGACTACAGCATTTTTGATCCTCAAAGATGTATAAAGATCCATAAGCGATTCGACCTTTAGTTCCTCTTCATTAGGAACATATTCCGGTATGGTTGACAATAACTTGATCAATTGATCGAGATGGTCAAGCCGGCTGTCGTAACCAGCCTGTGTAGCCGAGATTTCCTTCACCACTTTGCCTTTCGCCTCAAGGGCTTTTTTCTCCTCCTCCGTCTTTTTAGGGGTGATCCTTGTACCATGTATTTTTAGCACCAACGATCTCACGTGGTCATCCACTTGTGTTGTGGTATCCGTTGCGATTACTGCATTCATGACACGTGTGACCAATTTGTCCAATGGTTCAAAAGCGGCTTCCCTTGCAGCAACGGCATTGCCATAATTGGGCATTGCAAAGTTCACCTCATCGATGGCATTTTTGGCAGACAATGACAATGCCTGCAAGGAGGCAATTTTGAACGATTCCTTTGTAGGATTGTAGGATTTTCCGTAACCAAGAACCGATAAGATCAGTTCGTCGAGATGGGCTACATTCTGTACGTGGCCCGATACCGAATTGTTTGTCATAAAACTGAATTTAAACGTTAATACTTAGGTCAATAAAACCTCAAGTTACAGATATTTTTTGAGAAAAAGAAGGGGAACGGCCTAATTTAAGTATTAAACAGTAAAAAAAATAAAAACAACAATTTTGGATTGTTTAATTGAAATAATATTTATTTTTGACATAACGCAAAAAGCGAATATTGTGGAAGGAATGAAAAAGTGTACATTAAAGGTAAAACCAATCTTATCATTAATTTGCACTTTGGGTGAACAAAACGTCAAACTTGGTGAGGCGTGGGGTATTTTGTTGCCGAGGTTGATGAATGGGGAGATAGTGGTGTAAATTTCAATTTTAATTATATGATAACTAAATTGATCTTAAAATAATACAATGTGTTTTGACATGATTATATTAGTAAAATCATAAAATAGTTAATAATCAAATTTCTGATAACGATTTTAAAAATTCAAAATTGACAAGAATTATGACAAAAGAAATTCATTATTACTGCGTAGGTTTCGTTTGGTATGAACCTGAAGCAATCAGTCAATTGTCTCGTTTTCAACGTGAAGGCATTTGGGAGAATGGTTATGACAATAAATTCATTGAGAAAGTTAAAAGTGTTCCTAAAGGAAGCCAAATCGCCGCAAAAACTACTTATACCCGTAAAATTGAGAACAAGACTATTTCTGTCCTTACAATCCATTGTATTGGAACCGTTATGGAAAACAATGGAGATGGGAGAATATTACAAGTTAATTGGATAAAAGATTTCATTCCTTTTACATTAGAGGGACCAGGTGCATATAGGTCAACTATCAGTGAAGTAAAAGATCCCATGAATATTGAGTTGATATTTAGGAATAAGGAGAAAACAGAAAAGGAAATTTTATCGTTCAATGAAAAAGATGTACAAACTGAATTTCCATTAAACCAAATTTTATTTGGTCCTCCCGGAACAGGCAAAACATACAATACAATAAATAAGGCCATATCTATAATAGATAACTTGAAGGAAAGCTCATTAAAAAAATACTATGAAGAACGAGGTGATTTGAAAGAATATTTTAATTCCCTATTGATTGAAGATTGGGATAATCCAATTGGTCAGATTGGATTTATAACCTTTCATCAGAGTATGACATATGAAGATTTTATTGAAGGCATAAAACCAGACGTAAATGAGCAACAGAATATTATCTATGATACAGTTCCAGGGATTTTTAAAATGATGGTTTCAATCGCTCGAGATAATTGGCTTTATGCAAATAAAGGGTCTGTTGAGCATTTATCGTTCGAGGAAGCGTTTCAAAGAATTAAAGACGACTGGGAAGAAAATAGAGATTTAAAGTTTCCATTAAAAAGAGAAGGGAATGATTATACCATCTTAGGATTCACAAAATCTTCAATAAAGTTTAAAAAGGCAAATGGTGGAACTGGACATACGTTAAGCATCTCAACCCTTCGTGATTTATTTTATAAAAGAAGAGAATTAAAAATTTCTGGAGTCGGAATTTATTATCCAGCTATTTTGGGAAAATTGAAATCTTATCAGCCATCATCTAATATTGAGAAAGAAGAAAAAAACTACGTCCTTATAATTGATGAGATTAATAGAGGTAATGTTTCACAGATATTTGGAGAATTAATCACATTGATTGAAGAAGATAAAAGGTTGGGGAAAGAAGAAGCCTTGGCAGTTACTTTACCCTATAGTAAAGAATCGTTTGGTGTTCCATCCAATTTATACATTATTGGCACTATGAATACTGCCGACCGCAGTGTAGAAGCTATTGATACCGCATTACGTCGTAGATTTAGTTTTGAGGAAGTTCCACCTAAATATGATTTGGATGAATTAAATTATGTATTCGCTGGGTATAAAGGTGACCAAATCCTTCTGACACTAAATAAACGTATCGAGAAATTATTGGATAAAGACCATCAAATAGGTCATTCTTATTTCATGAAAAAAAATGGGATTGATGTAAAAGAGATGCTTTTAACTTCCTTCTATAAAAATATCATTCCGTTGTTACAGGAGTACTTTTTTGGTGATTTTGGTAAAATTGGATTGGTGTTAGGTCAAGGATTTGTACAAAAAAAAGATTGGAACAAAGACTCGGATTATTTTGCTGAATTCGAATATGAAAGTGCAAGTGAATTTGATGACAGGCCGGTTTACGAAATTATAGACCACCGGAACAATGCTCAGACAGACGAATCCTTTGCAAAAGCTATCAAATCTTTAATGAATAAGAAAATTGGCTAAGAACCTGAACCATATTACAGTATTTGAACATGAAACTGTTCGGTTTGATAAAGGTGCCAGGAAAATTACCGAAGAACAGTTTGATGCTCTCCGTCTTTGTTTTGGGGAGAATGGGTTGCCATATTATAGTCTTTGCTACAACGGCATCACCTTTAATGAGCATGTGGGTGTGATACAGATTGGTAAGACCCTAATCGAAGTTTTACCAAAAGCCGATAAAGTTTCTACCTCCGAAAATGAAGAAAAAAAATGGAGGGATATTCTAATCGATATGCTGCGGGCAGTTGGAAGTTTTAATATCAAAGCTCCCAGCCATAGTAATCTGAAAATAAGGCCAAATACGATACTCGACCTATATTTTGAAATGTTTATTAACGAAGTTGAATATCTGATTCACAATGGATTGGTTAAGCAATATCGTAAAAAAGAAGGTAATGTTACTGCATTAAAAGGCAGTTTGAAATTTGCGCAACATCTGCAACAAAATCTTACACATCAGGAACGGTTTTATGTGTGCCACACTACCTACGATGTGGAACACAAACTTCATTTTATACTTTTTAAAACCATCCGGTTACTCAAGCAAATCAATACGAATGTGTCATTAAACAGTAGGATTGGTAATTTACTTCTTAACTTTCCCGAGATGCCGGATATAAAAGTTTCCGAAAACACCTTTGATAAATTAATTTTGAATCGTAAAACACAGTCATACAGTAAGGCCATTGAAATTTCCCGGTTGATCTTGCTTCAATACCATCCTGATTTGAGTAAGGGCAGAAATCATGTTCTTGCATTGATGTTTGACATGAATAAGCTCTGGGAAAAATTTGTCCTTGTGAGCCTTCGAAAAAACAAACAATCAGATATTACCATTACAGATCAGACCTCAAAGTACTTCTGGCAGCCTAAAAACGGCTACCGTTCTGCAATCAGACCAGATATAATCATTAAAAAAGACAATGAGAATTGCATGGTCTTGGATACCAAGTGGAAAAACCTGAATGGATACAACCCTTCGCCAGACGATTTGAGGCAGATGTATGTCTATCATGAATACTATGATGCAAAAAGAGTGGCGTTAATATATCCTGGATCAGTATCATCGATAACCGATGGAGTTTATTTAGACCCAAAAACAAGCGGTAAATTGGACAGGGAATGTAGTATCATTTCAATTTCAGTAGAAACAAAAATAAAAGATTGGCAGAATAAAATCCAAGATAATATTAATAACTGGCTAAATCATTAAAATCCAGGAATATGTCTTAGGAATACTCTGAAGATAACTCGATCGAACTGAATGCAATCGAATTGTCTTTCAATAGTTTGGGTTAGGATAACGCTTTGGATTACAACAATAGCGGCTCAGGTGGTTATTTCGGCAAATTGTTTTTTGGATAGTGCTTCTTAGTTTGGGATTGCTTTGGAGTGCAGGTGATTATCATTCAAATTTTGTCCTACTTCGCACTCCGCGCAATGACAGGTCCTGAGGGTGAAAGTGCTGTTATGTTGTTTGTAACCTTCGGCAAACTCTTGAAACTTTGTGGTGCAATCTGCATATTTCAATCAGGAAGTAGTCCACCTTTCAATCTAAAAGTATGCCACTTATTGATAACAAAAAGGAATCTCATATTTATGTTAGGCAGGAGACATTTCAGTGTACAAAATTGTGGACAGTGGCGTTCAAACTAAATCTCTACTCAAAAACTAACACTGTCAGGTTATGTTATTACGTTTTGTTGTCGTGCGGTTTGTTGTGGAACTTGATCAGGAAGTGTATTTACAAATCAAATCATCCTCACTATCAGATCTTTTCAATCTCTTCAATCGTCAATCCAGTATATTCAACTATTTTGTCAATAGGTTCTCCATTGTCTTTCATTGTTTTTGCAATTTTTCGGGCTTTGATTATTTCGCCTTTGGTTATTCCAAGTCCATTTCCTTTTCCAATTCTTTTATCAATAAAAGCTTGTGCATACCTTTCCACTATTATCCTATAAATCTGATAGTCGCTTATATATTCCCATTCTGACTCTCCAAACGTTTCCGTGTTAATCCTTTTGATAATTTCAACGAATATTTGATCTTTCAGGTATTCGTCGAACCAACCTTTCTCGTTCAGTTTGTTCCTTGTCCTATCGGCTAACTCAAACCATGGCAAGTATTTGCTGAATTTTTTGTTCTTGATGATGTTGGATTGGAAAGCATAAATCAATTTGTTCTTTTGCAAAAAATCAAGTTTCCTTGTCCGGTTATCGATTATTCCGAGGCATTTTGCACGTTCGGCAAGCAATTCCAGCATATTTTCTTCCCTCCATAAATTTTTGTTGCGCAGAAAGTCATGGACTGTTTCACTTGTCATTGTGAACGATACAAAATCGTCGGTGAAGTTTAGGTCATCGTCGACCAGCCAGATCAGGGTAATGACCGGAACCAAGTTATCGTATTCTTTGATGTCTTTTTTCTTGTTGTCTACCAGATCGATGCTCTTGTCCGGCATTTTTTCCAATTGCAAAACGGTGTCAATAGAATGATATATATGAAACCGTTCCAGCATGTCGGTCTTGTACCATTGTTGCATGTCGATGATCACAATGTTGTCGCCAATCCTGCACCTGTAATCAAATTCTACCGCTGAGGCATCATCGGTAATTTTGTGCTTTGTACGGAGTTCTTCAAGTTCATCTATTTTGATATCGAAAAAGTCTTCAAGAAAGCGTTGGGCTATCCTTTTATCCGAGAACACCTTTTTAAAGTATCTGTCATAATTCAATGGGGCTAAATACATAGGAGTTACTTTTAGTTATTATGACAAAGTTAATCAATATTGAAGCTTTTCAGTTTCTTTATTGACAAATTTTATAACATTTTAAAACTCAACCATGATTCCAATCGTGGGAAGAACTGTCCCATAGGTGTTTTTCAAATCTTTCAGCAAATATTTGTTCGGATCGGAAGGGTCGGTAAGCGGTACACCGTTTGCAACTTCAGCCCTTACGAGATAAGCTTGCTGATCGGATTTGAAATTGTAAGCGTTCTGTACATCAAAATAGAGCATCAACGACCATTTGTCGTAATACCATGATTTATCGACCCTTATATCCAATTGATGAAAAGCATTTAACCTGTTTTCATTGAACTTACTATAATTCAGATAACCAATTCCCTGGGCATCCCAAGCAGTTTTTATAGCGGAACGTTGGGTATCCCAAGCCGTGTAGGGTGCGCCTCCGATATACCTCCATTTAAATCCCATCTCCCAGTTCTTTTTGAAAGATTTGGTGCCGGTGATGGTCAGCAAATGGCGGTTGTCCCACGAGGATGGGATATAAACCCCACTCTTGTTGGTGAATTCGCTCCTGACAAAAGTATAGGTTATCACGGCATTGATCCCTTTATACTCCTTGATACGCCCCAATATTTCAAGGCCGTAAGCATTTCCTTTGCTGGTTGGGAGAACGGCCTCATCACCGTAAACGCCGTAATCTGCCCCTTTACTGGCGAGAGATACCGAGTCCTTTATCGAAAATGGGTATTTGGAATATCGCTTGTAAAACCCTTCGATTGTTACCTGTGAATTGTCGGAAGGACGGAATTCGATCCCTCCAACCAAATGGTTGACTTCGATGTATTTAATTCCATTGGTTTTATTGACCAAATTTCCATTCATATCCCTGAAACCCAAAGTTGTGTAGGATGGGAGCTGCGAAAAACGACCGACATTAAAATTGAGGGACGTACCAGGAGCTAAATGGTAACTTGCCGAGATACGGGGTGAGATCTGATCAAATGCATTTGACATTTCACTTGAATAGGAATTCCCATCGGCCCTGATACCCAATGATAGGTCGAGCCGCTTCTCAATAAAATCATGTGAAAACTGACCGAATACGGCATATTTTGCAAAACCGAGTGATGAATTGTAATCGATTGTCAATGGAGTACTTCCCCTGAAACTTTTCTGATAAGTGTTGTTATAGTAATTCGCATATTGCAGGTCGAACCCGTAATTCAATTTAAAACCTGATGTTGACCTGTAATTGTGCTCGTACCTGAATTTGGTCTCCAATTCGTAGGAAGTGTAGTCAAGAATCAGATTTGCAGGCATTTCGATATTATCGCGATATTTGATCTGTGAATTGTTCAACTTATTCTGACTTAAAACATAGGTATTGTTCCCCTTGTCGTTAAAGTGCTTTAAAACAGCCCCAATTGTGTAATTCCACTGGTTGTTTTCGGGAAGATAACCCAAAATGTAACGCTGTTCTTCGGTTTTGTTGGCTTTTGTGTTTAAAACAGATTGATCCAAAGCACCAAGACCGATAAAAGACAATTCAGTTTTGGCGTTTATTTTCGTTTTCACCTTGAATTGCATATCGTTATATGTTGGTAGAAAAGGTAATCCTATTGCAGAAAACAAAAATTGAAGATAGGAACGGCGAAAGGAGGCCATAAAGGAGGTGTTTTTGGCAAGCGGCCCTTCCATTGCCAATGCAAGGTCAGATGCACCCAATGTTCCCCTGAATTTCAATTTCTCATTGGCCTCTCGCTGACTGAATTCAAGCACGGAACTCAGGGCATTGCCACGATCAGCAGGAAAAGCCCCAGAGTAGAAATTCACTTCCCGTATAAAATCGACATTGATGATCCCAACAGGGCCTCCTGATGCACCTTGGGTTGCAAAATGATTAAGGTTTGGTATTTCAACACCGTCGATGAAAAACTTATTCTCGCTTGGACCACCGCCACGTACAATGATATCGTTCCTGAAGGCAGGTGTAGAAGCAACACCCGGATAGGATTGGATCACTTTCGAGATATCGCGGTTGCCGCCAGGGTTTTTCTCAATCTCATCGATGCCAATGGTCCTTAACGACACAGGGCTCTCTTCCCGTTTGGCAAAAAACGAAGGCTTAACAACCACCTCCTCAATGTTGATATTGTCCTCTTCAAGCGGGACTAATAGATTGGCACCTGTGGCTTTTGTGATCCTGAAAGCCTCTGAAAAATAAGTCTTAAATCCAACAGCAGAAACCCTTATCTTATAAAACCCGGGGGCAACATCCCCAATTTCAAAATTCCCATCAACATCGGTAACGACCCCTTTTGTTGTCTCAAAAATCAGAATCGACGCAAAAGGTACTGGTTCATTGTTCTTTACATTAAAAACACGCCCTTTGATTGAACCTGCCCCAAAGGACACTAGTTATGTACCGAAAATGAAGATGATTAAAAAATATAATTGTTTTTTCATGATAGTAAGCTTTAAATACCAATTAAACGAAAAATCCCGTCAAAGGTTTTAAAATTGACTCAAATTTCAATTGCATTTGACCACGAATTCACGAATTTCAACCTTTAAGGAGGTATTAAAGTTTGGATTTGAGTATAAACTTCCTAATCCCAACGAAAATAAAAAACTGGAAACGCTATTTTGGGCGTTTTCCAAAGCACCAGAGATGCGAATTATTTGTAGAAAAGAGGAATCCCTCCGGTACGGCGGCACAATCAGATCCTTAAAAAAAGATCGAACGTTCCGTACGTCGTAAATCATTGTCCAAAATTAAGGTTGTATATTTGAAACGGAAATTAAGAACATAATCATGGATGCTGAACAAATTCTATATTTGTCTAATTATAAGGTCTTTACAAAAGTTGTCGGAACAGGTTCGCCGATTTTGCTTTTGCACAGTTATTGGGGTAACCATACCCTTTTTAATCATTTGGTCGAAAAACTGTCCAAAAAGAACAAGGTTATCCTGATCGACCTTCCCGGCCACGGAAAGTCGGGGCCACCACCTAACAATTATACGTTTAATCAATATGCACTGGTAATCAATGAATTGTTATGCAATTTATTGATTTCAGAAAAAGTTTCGATTATAGGCCATTCGATGGGTGGTTATGCAGCACTGGCTTTTGCGGCAAAATATCCTGAAAAGATATTGTCACTTGTACTAATGCACTCACCGTTAAGACAAGCTGATATCCAAAGCATTAAACAACGGGAACGTGAGGCAAAGTTTTTGATGAACGGGAAGAAGGATTTGCTTTTACAGGTAACCATCTCCTCCAATTTTGCGCCCGGAAACAGCGAGAAGATGTCAAAAGAACTTGATGCACTCAATCAATCAGCATGTGAGGTTAGTCTTGAAGGGGCCTTGGGTGCGATTCATGCCATCAATAACCGGATGGATGCCATCCCAATATTGGAAAAAGCCAATTATCCGGTATTGATCATTATTGGCAAATACGATAAGGTCTATCGTGCCGAAGAGCAGCTTTCCGATGCTTGTCTAATCCCACAAGCGAAGGTACTATTTCTTGAACATTCAGGTCACCTTGGATTTTGGGAAGAGGAAGTATTGGTATTGGAAAGGTTGGGGAAGTTTTTGGAGGAGAATTAGAAATTTTCCGAACCGGCAAAGTAAACATTTGGATGCAGATTAACCAATCATTCAATGTATTTTTATCGCATAAAAGTAAAATATGAATATAACGATAAAAGAAAAGTTTAATGAATTATGGGTCAAATACTTCGGTAAAGAGGAACTGCCTATCACCTTTTATTATTCAGATATAAAACGGGATACTGAAGTGGTCAAACCGGCTGAAAAATGGAGCTGCCTGATTGGCCAGCTTGCGAAAGTGAGAAAAGGTACATCTTTGGCTTTTACTGTTGATTCGACCGGATGTATTGGAGGAAAGAAGTTCTCGGGATTTACGGAACAACTTCGGCCTGGGTTTGAATTTTTCCTCTCTTGTGGCAACGAACACATGAAGGGTGAGAGATACATCAAATCGCCTGAGATGGTGAGAAGTTTTCTTAATGCTGCCCCATGGTTTCCGGCAAAAGCGAAATACCTGGTTTTTAAGCGGTGGGACATGCTTTTGGACGAAGACCTTCCTGAAGTGGTCATCTTTTTTGCGGACCCGGATGTGCTGTCAGGCATCTTTACACTATCTTCTTTCGATCGTGATTACAATGATGCGGTTATTGCCCCTTTTGGCTCAGGTTGTGCTTCAATTATCCAATATCCGTTGGCAGAGGCTAAACTCACAAAACCAAAAACGGTGCTGGGAATGTTTGATATTTCGGCACGCCCCTATGTTCCCGATAATATCCTGACTGCCGCCATCCCCTACCTGCGGTTTGTCGAAATGGTTGAAAATATGGAGGATAGTTTCCTAACAACTAATACCTGGAATGTTGTGAAAAGTCGAATTAATAAGTTATAATTTGAATTTTACTCTGTTTTTGGGTACTTTCTGATTACCAGATATTTCAATTCCTTATTCGCGGCATTGCTGATCCCATGTTCACTCCCTTCGGGACAATAAAAACTTGTGTAGGCACCCCCTGTTGTTGTTTTTCCGTTCAGGTAGAATTTCGCTGTTCCTTCAAGGATAAAAAAGATCTCGTCGCCAGTATGTTTGTGGGGTGGGTGCATCGCCTCGTTTGGACCGACAACACTCATCTTTACTGTCTGTCCGTCATCTAAAAAATTTTGGGGTACAAACCAATATTGATAGCCGGTTGGCGTCTTTACAGTCTTATCCATGTTAAACGTGTTGATACAGTTTGCGATGGTGAATTTTTCCGCCTGGGGTTGAACTACCTTAGGTTGTGCCTGTGCAACCGAAAACTTCAACAGTATAAATACCAATAATACTACCAAGGGCAATTTGAGCTTAATCATTGAATCTGAATTTATTTTTTTGTAAAACAATGTTGTAAATATAGAGGTTTATTTAAGCGAAAATCTGCGTGATCTGCGGAAAAAACTATACTTTTTTCCCGCTGATCACGCAGATCGTCGCTGATGCTATGATTATTATATCTACATCAGATTAGTAATCAATAGATTATGGATATTTCTCGATATAATCTCCTGCTGTTAAGGTCTTACCAGTAAATGCAGCATACGTTTTTGGGTATTTGTAAACCCTGAAAACAGAGTTCATCAATTCTGCAGGACGTGCAGCGTCGGTAGGTGGAAGGTTACCCTGGGTAATCACACCAGTTTGATCGACCGGACAAATGTATTTCCAGACAATTTCGCCGGCAGTAGTAACTTCGAGGAACTGGCCTACGGTTCCGGAACAAATAATTGTGTTCCCATTTGGCAACCGGTATGCCCCTGAAATATTCTCGGAGTACATCGGGTCGACAGTCGTCCCCTTATAGGTCCAGATGAAATTGGCTGGACTTAAGGCAGTTCCTGCTACCATCGAATAATTTCCGTTTGCATCAACAGCAGGCACAAATTCATCTGCCGATGAGTAGTCACCTCTTCCAAGGCCATTGTTAAAGCATGTCATATTTCCGGCACCGGGATAGCCAGTCTTGATCCATTCCACATCGTGCTGCTGAAAGTAGCGCTGATCGGCCGCAGTACCTGCACCATAGGTTATCGGGTTTCCCCAACGGTAAATCAAATCGCCACCTTTTCCACGTTTCCCCCCAGTGTGTCCTTTGGCTTGGGCAGTAGTTGTTGAATGGTCAATAACCCAGACTTCGCTGTTTCCCCTTACACTCAGTGCAATCTGGTCAAAATCTGCATTGTAGTCGATCGAATTCATATGGTTCCAGAATGAAGGAAGGTTTTTCAGGTCGCCGGCAGTACTTATTAATTCAGGATGCGACTTTACGACCCCATAATTGAGTTTTGAAGCATCAAAGTCCTGGATCAGGTGATCCCATGTATGCCACTCCCAAACAACTGTCCCACCGACAGGATAGGTCGGCTTAATTTCAACGACGTAGTCGGGAAGCATTATCCCGGTTGTGGCAATCTCAGGCTGAAATTTCGCCTGGTTAAAACCTGCAGCAATGGTTTCAGCCAGGGTTTTCTTCTCAATTACAAGCATCAGAATATTTCCATTCGGTAACTTCTTGATATCGTGGTGCTGCATGT
Organism: Mariniphaga sp.; assembly: GCA_037128295.1. Lineage (GTDB taxonomy): Bacteria > Bacteroidota > Bacteroidia > Bacteroidales > Prolixibacteraceae > JAAFHB01. The sequence goes on along the minus strand of JBAXWR010000217.1, from coordinate 190 downwards.
AAGTTTCGGTCGAGAAATCGAGTTCCCATACAAGGTTACCACTCCAGTCATACTCTTCGACACGGCCACCTTCACCACCGCCGCTACTTAACCTACCCTTTGTCATACAGGATCTTAGAAGGTTTCCATTTTCCAATAAATAGACAGACTGTCCTGGAGGATATTTGCTTGCAGTCCATTGATGAACAAT
>JBAXWR010000216.1:0-12243 GCA_037128295.1 Mariniphaga sp. | reverse complement strand
TTTTGTTTTTGTGCCTGAAAAAGTAGTCCTAATTAGTTTTTTGGTATTTATTTCTAAGGATTTAAAAGAATAAATAATTTTCATCTCAATCAATGCCCATATTTCTTCCCGGATATATTCAATATCAATAATGCAATTACACTTTTCTGATTCTATATCCAATATAACTTGCTCGTCACTTTCTTTTGTAAGCTTTCTATCAAGGTCAATATAGTTTTTTTTATTCATATCAAATTTATCAATGAGTCTCGCTATTTCCGTGTCAGCAGAAGATTCAAATGAATTATATAAATCAAAAGTAAAAGTATCAAGGTACATTTTCGCTGAAAATCTTTCTACTTCATATTCATTTAAATCAGAATTTTCCATAATGTATCAATTTGGCAAAGTGTTTTTTTACATTTAAGTAGAATGTTCCACACCTCAATGCAGGAAGGCATTTTACGAATAAACTTCTCACTAAGTACTGTTTTATATTATTACGTTCCTGTCAACGAAGCACCGAAACCTGTACTTGTTGGTCTTTTGCTGATATCAACTGCTTTCATTTCGATATGTATAGTGTGTCTATATACTTCGTGGTAGTATCATTGTTTAAAATTGATTGTCTGATTAAAGTATATGTATTCTTGTGTTCTGTATTCATATTCTTAGAATTCAATGATTTATATCCAAAAACACCTGTCATTATAATTGCTGTGAGGAAAAATAATACCTGTAATATTGAGAGAAATCGTATGTTGCTGTTATTTATATTTATCTCATCGCATTCGTTATCAGCAATAGGCGAAACATTCGGTTGAGAAGTTTGCGGTGTTGGAAGTGTTGGAGTCATTGGTGTAACATTCTTTTTCAAAGGCTGAAGTGTCCCAGTTAAAGACATCATTGTCATGACTCCAAATATGATTGAACAAATAAATATTGCCCAAGTCCAAATCAAAAGTGTCTTAGGAGCATTCTCTGCTCCACCCAAAATATCTTTTGAAAAAGTTACTGTTAGTGTGATAATGGCAGTCGCAATTGTAATTAATTGCTTAGTTGTGTCAGCCGCAAAATCAAAGGCTTTTTTTTGATTTTCTTTCATGGAAATAAATTTAGCAGAATGGCCATAATGGACATAGGCTCATTCTTGCATCTGAAAATGATTTATAATCTAAAGTTTCATTAATATTCCGTTTCCTAGCTTCTCCAGCCATAGCCTCAACTAGTCTAAATAGGTTTAACTCTGCTAATGCTTTTTTACTTTCATCCTTTAATTCAAATTGACTCATACGGTCAACACCATTATTTACCAATGTTTTAAGATCGTCAGATGCAAAAGGTGTAAATGTAAAATTTAACTGTGTAGCACGTACATTTGCAAGAAGAATAAGTCGCTTTTTAAATTGTTCTTTCATAATTTGTTTTTTTAAGATTAATCATTTGTGAAGTTTAATTTAAATTTTCCGATAACTACCGGCTTTTTTTATCGTTATCAATATTTATATGTCATCTAATCCATCCATTAATGATAATATCCTTGCCTTAGAATTTGGTTTTAATAGATAAAAACCATTCCCTCGTCCCAAATTATGAGGAATATTTATTTGTCGATATTCATATTGGTCTTTAGTTATATCTAAAATCTGTTTAATTACTTTATCAAACAAGAATCATTGTCCGCAGTATATCCAGTCTTTTTACTAATTGACATCTTTTTCCACTTCTCAGAACACCCTGTCAATCTGTAAATCACTGTACTTACGGCATAACAAAATCCTTTCGAATGAATACCTTTATCACGATTTCTAGACAACCATTCTGGTCTAAATACTTTTTCTTTGACATCATCACGCTTAAATGCTTTATGCAAAGAATCTATAACCATATTTAACACCATATTTTAATATGAATCATTTTTAGTAACATCAATTGTAGTGAATGATTCCAAATATAGAATAAGCAAATGTTTTGCGGATTCAAAATCTTGTCCTGTCAGTGATGGATAATAAACAGTTGAACTCTCCTCATTTGGCTTACAATAATGACTCAAGACTCCGAAATAAAAAATGTTTTGATTGTCAGTTAAGTCCTTTAATATCTTGCCCTTTATTTTAAATTTAATTCCTTCAACCGATACTTCATATTCTTTAATAATCTCATAAATCTCATTTTTCATATCTATTATGTTTTGGTGTTACGTTTTTAAATGCACTTTAACGATTAGTAAACCACAACAATGGTGTTTATTTCCACTACTAAATTACTAAAAATGCAATTTAATTTACTCATATTCAACGCACTAAATTCATCTTAATCTTACTGCTCCATTATTCACTTCTGTTTCAATTGGCAACTTTATCCAACTATTGATAAAACAGCATTGTAAAAGTAACCCTTTTCCGAACACCAAACCTCTCGGCACCATTTATTTTCCTAAAAAGAGAGGATTTAGTAAATAACCTGTTGAACACATTGTAAATCCTACATTGCCAAACTGCACCCACCTTTCATGAAATGATTAATAATCAGGTAACCTCAAAATATTTTACTCTTCCATAATGGTATTTGTACCAACGAAATACGATTCGCGCTGTGCAGGGTTGGGTCTACCTCCGGTTTAAGACAAACAACCCATTTTCGTTAAGCAAATAAAAAGTTTGGATCGGAATTTTGCCCGTAGGGCATCAATATCAATAGAAAATCAATTGTGCCATTTCTTTATACCGGTTCTGAAATTTTGGGAATTCCCTTTCTTTTTGCCAAACCGCAATGAGACCAGATTCTACCTAAGGGCTCTTAAGCTATCCAATTTATCGCATCGGTACCTATTTCCTTTTTAACCTAATTTTCAGTTCCTTATTCAAAAAGATTTCATACAATTCGTCGGTAATCAAGACCCGTAAATATCCCTTTTTCTTAAGAACGTTCATAAGTCGTTTATCACCAGTCCATAAGTTGGCCAATAAATGATTTGTCAGAGCTACAAACAATGCATCATTTTCGTCAATGCCTGAAACGAGATCAATCGCTTTACTTAAATCTCTATCGGTCAATAAGATATCATCAACAAAGACCAATCTGTTTGTAATCAACTAAAAACAATATTTGAATCAACAACGATTTTCATTTTATTCCACGACTGGCTTTTACTTTATTCCAGATAGATTTGTTAACTGATTCTGAGAGTTCATCAACATCGGATTGTTTGGCTTTTGATTCTGCAGTCAACTCTTTATATTGCAGAAAATCAAGCATATTTTGAAGTTCGGTCAAGTCAACATTGGCTGGAAGCCGAACTAAAATCTCATTTTTTGTCCTTTCGAGTATCATATTATTCGTAATTTTCGGTTAATGTAACATCATTGTAAAATTAACCATTTTCAAACCACCTAACCGTTCAACATCAATTATTTTTCTGAAAGATAGATGATTTGGTTCAATAACTCTTCGTACACAATGTAAACTTTTCATATCATACTACGCCTTCTCTTCGGGAAGCGAAGAATAACCAGGTAACCACAAAATATTTCCCTTTTCCATAAAGGAGTTTGGACCAACGAAATACGATTCGCGCTGTGCAGGGTTGGGTCTCCCTCCGGTTTGAAATAAACAATCGCTTTTTGTTAAGCAAATGAAAAGTATGGCTCAGAATTTTGCCCGTAGGGCATCAATATCCATAGAAAACAAATCCCACACAACCAATTGTCCGTTAGGACATTAACAACAAACCTGTTAATTTCCTACAGGAAATCCATTTTCTGGAAACTGCTTTTCTATGGATATTTATCTCCTACGGAGAATGGTAAAACGAAAACCGTCCGCGAGCAAAGGTCCTGGAAAGGGCATATCTTCCTTCGGACAGGGAGGATAACGCTCTTAAAAGTCTGTAGTGCAGTCCTGAACGTGTTTTTAGACGGTGCTTCCCAGTTTGGGATTGCTTTGGGGTGCAGATGATTATCAATCAAATTTAATTGGGTGCCGCACTCCGAGCAATGACAGGTCCTGAATGGGAAAGTGCTGTTATATTGTTTGTGATCTTTCCCTAACTTTAAAAACTTTGTGTCGCAATCCACAATTATAACCATCGTTCTATAATCAGTCCACTCTTTATGAGCTATTGATGGTACGAAAAGTTCATTTGGATTTCCAAAACAGATTTGTACTCCGAATTGCCAGTTGCCAGTCGCAAGTTGCCACCCGCCTATTTTGACTGAACCCCGGATTGCCAGCCACCAGAAGCGAGCTGCCAGTAGCCGGATTTAAATATTCTGCAGAAAGGCCACCAGATTGGTTTCGCGGGTAAGTTCAAATTTTTGACGTAAGCGCAAACGGGCTTTTTTGAGCGCCTCATCCGATTGGAAGGTGATCTGTGCAATGTCCTTATTGCTCATATTTAACTTTAAGAAAGCACAGATTTTGCGATCGTTCGCCGTAAGGGTAGGAAATTGGATATTCAGCTTTTCGTAAAACGATTTGTGGACTTTTTCAAATAAGATCTCAAACTCATCCCAATTAGAATTATAGGATATTCGCTTGTAATCGGAAATTAGCGAACTGATCTTTTGCTTGCCAACAGGATTCGTATTCTCTTCGATCTCGGTCAAGCGCTCGATGGTCTGAGCATCGCGCTCTGAGTTTTGCAATAATTTTAGGGTTGCAGCGGTAACCGATTTTTGGTTTGAGTCGAGCTCGCTATTTATTCTTTCAATTTCCATTGCCTGCATTTGCGCTTTTTCAGCTTCAATGACCCGAAGTGCTTCCTCCGCCTTTTTGCGTTCGGTTATGTCATCACTGCAAACAATCAACCCCTTTATATCATCATGCTGATAATATGGAACATATGTAGTTTGCAAAATTCTTTGCTCTCCATCCTCCCGGATCAATGAATTCTCATAAATAACGGTATCCCCTGCCAAAGTCTTGACAATGTTGGGTTGTGCCCTTTCAAAACTTTCACCACTTAGAATATCAGTTACCTTTCGGCCCTGTATTTCTGTTTTCTGACGATTAAAAATCTGTGCATACCCATTGTTTGCAAACATGTATTCCATATCGTTGTTAATCAACGATATAAATACTGGCACATTATCTGTAATCTGGATCAACAAATTTTCCCGTTCTTCGACCAATTCTTTTGTAATGACAAGCTGTTCGTTGGAGACAATCAATTCTTCATTGATCGTGTGGTATTCTTCGTTTAAATCTTCAATTTCACGTTTTTGCTTTGTGAGCAAAAGATTGGTCTTGTGTTTAAACCAATACGATCGAATGAGAAAGATGGTAAGCAAGGACATTAGGATAAAACCAACAACCAACGAAAAAATGATAATTCGTTGCTGTTTTTTTTCTGCAGCCTGTAAAGCATCCTTCTTCTGCTGCTCCAAGGTAATAGTCTGCTTCTCCTTTTCGAATTCGTAGGTAAACTCCAGTTCTGCTATTTTCTTGACATTCCTTTCATTGTAAACGCTGTCGTTGATCTCGGTATAAAGCTTGTGATGGATGTAGGCATTTTTATAATCATTGGTCGCAGCATAGATTTCCGAAAGCTGTTTGTGGATATCATTTTGGGAATCCTTCAATTTCAATTCGTTGGCAAGTGCCAGACCTTTTAAAGTGCTTGCCAGGGCGAATCCGTATTTTTTTTGTTTTAAAAAGATGGTGCCTATTTTATTGGCTATTTCACAAGCCGGACGTTTTCCTCCGGTTGCTTCCGAAATTTTTAAAGCCTTTTGGTAGCTTTCCAATGCTTTATCAAAATCATTTTGCTGAACATAGACATCACCCAAATAAATCAGAACAGATAAGGTAACCACATCATCACCAATTCTTTCACTAATTTCAAGTGCTTTTCGGAAATATTCCAACGATTTCAAGTCGTGCATTTTCATGTAAACAGAACCTATGTTTCCATAACACGATGCCATTTTTTTTTGATCTTTCGATTCTTCGGCTATTTTTAATGCCTTTCCGTAATAATCAAATGCCTTTGGATAGTCGGACAACAACATATAAATATTCCCAATATTGTTTACACCGGTGAAAGTACTGCTTGAATCATGAAGTTTCTCTTTGATTTTTAAGTTCTTTTGGAAATATTCAAGGGCTTGGGGATAACTTCCCCGATAGGCAAAGATGATTCCCAAACCATTTAAACATGTGCCTTCCAAAACCTCCTCGTTAAGCTCTTCTGCTATTTTTAATGCTTTTTTATACCCTTCTATAGATGCCTCGTAGTTGTCAATTTTTCGATATACCATTGCAAGGTTGATCAACGACTTTGCCATCTCCATCTGGTCGTTTTGATCTTCAGCGATTTTAACTGCTTCCTTAAAACTCGAAATAGCCAGTGAATCCCGATTCAGAGCTTTGTAATTATTCCCAAGACTGGTCAAGTACTTCACCATTCCGGTTTTATAGTTGATCTCTTTGGCTGTCAATAATGCTTTTTGGAAGTAATCAATTGCCATCGGCTTGTCAGACTTAGCATAGGACAATCCAATTATCCATAGACTTTCAGCCTTTCCCTTCGGGTATTTTAGTTTGTCGGCCAATTCACCAGCCTGAGTGGCATAATCTCTCCTTTTAGTAGCTTCTTCAACGTAAATAGCTGCAGTTTTATTGAGCAAATTTACCTTGACAGTATCGTCCAACAGGTAGGCCCTTAAAAGATTTACCAGACTATCTGCCTTGACATTCAATGCCTTACTAGTATGAACGCCAACCGTTGTTAAAAACATCAGGAGGGACAATTGCAACAGCTTCTTCATTAATTTAATTTTGGGCAAAGTAAACTATTTTTCAAAGAAAGATGCTGTTTCCCCCGGTTAACTGATAAAATCTATTCCGTTTAATCTTCTTTAAATACAAACCATAAATTTATCGTCCAATCAATTGTTTTGCTGATTGGTTGCTCTTTTTCCAAGGAGTTGATCGATCTGAATCACAATATCTTTTGGGCCTTTGGCCCGTGAATTGACCAAATTTCCATTCTGGTCAACCAATACATGTGTTGGGGCAAAGTTTATTTTATAGGGTTTGATATTTTCATTCAGGAATTGTTTTTCTGCGACAACGTGCACTCCGGGGAATGGTTTGTTAAGATATTTGGCAAATTGCTTATTTTTCCCGGAAATGAAATTTCTCCATTCCGCAATGTTCTGATCATTGTATTCAAGTGCAACATAAAGGAATACAACGGGCTGACCCTTGTATTTTTTCTGAAGTTCCAACGCATCAGGGATCTCCTCAATACAAGGAGAACACCATGTTCCCCAGAAGTCGATGTAAACGACTTTGCCATTAAAATCACTTAACCGGACGATCTTCCCAGTGGAATCCGGCAATTCAATATTGGGGGCAGTCCTTCCAGGCGATAAAGCAAAGTAACCGGCAATGTTATTTTCAAAAAGCAGACTGTCGTTTTCGGTGAAAAACAAGGTTTTCATCTTATCATTGAAGATTTTCAGGTCGTCAAAAAAAGTCGTTTCCATTAAGCCAAATGAATAATCTTTAATTGTAACCATAGCTAGAAAGTCTGTCCAGGGACTTTTGGACAGGTTTGTGATAAAGTTTTGCTTCCAGGCCAGATTCTTTTTCCACCATACAGAGTCGCTTTTGCCGTTAAATGAGGCTCTTGCCTTCTTTGTAAGAAAATCTCCAGCGAATAATCTGGCTGCAGTACTATTACAAAACTCAGAATCAATATTCAATTTATCCATAAAGGAATAATAAGACGGATCAGGATAGAAGTAGTCAAATTTCTCAGACATAATGTAATTTCTCCGTTCAAGGTGACGGAGTAGTATTGAGGCCATTTCAGCAGTGATCACCTTTCTAAAATGGCTTTTTAGATTTTCAGGTGTTGATTGATTTGAGGACAATTGTACAAACCGGGCATATTGAAGGCTGTTAATAAACTCTTTGAACAGAAGCTCGGTTTTGAACCTGTTGCTATTGATCACCTTATCAAAAACCCTATCATTTGGAAAAACCTTATAATCAGACATTAAATAATCAAGCTTATCAGAACCTCTGCCGCTTATCAATAATTTTGGTTTTTCGTTCCACGCTGATTGTTGAATATGGATAGAGTCTCCTACCTCCAGATAGATATCATACTTAAGGACATGATAATTGTTGTTCCGGATGACCTGATAAAAGCCGGGTTTAATCTGATCGCTTCTGAATTTAAAATTCCCAAGACTATCGGTTTCTGTGGTAGCAAGGGTTGGCTTGCTTTCAAGTCCGGGGAAATAATTCTCTATTGCAATTAACTTTAGCGTGCTGTTGCCAGAATCGGGCAAACGACCCGAGAGCACGGTGTAATTTTCATTTTTTCCACAAGCACAAAGTGTGAACAGAACGATGGCAATCCAAAAGATGTTAATTTTCATAGTATTGTCTATTTAGGCCATGAAATTAAAAGGCAAAATTATAAGCAAAACAGGGTTTCACTTCTCCAGTAATTCCTCCAGAATTCCAATTGAAGTGGATATGCATTTTTCGCAAACTTTCTCTGCGAGTTTGTTTTCCTTCATGCAGGCTTGGCCCTCATCAGTTTTTAAATCACAGTTCAACAAAGAGCTACAATGGATTGAACCATGGATGGATTGAAATTTTTGACTAAACTTTTGAATCATTGCATACGTTTCCTCTTTCTTGACCTTATTATCTGTAAAACGATTGGAATTATAAATGCCAAGTACCATAAAAGAACCCGTCACTGCCCCACAAGTCTCCTGAAGCCGTCCCATTCCTCCGCCAAAGCCACAAGAAATACTCATCGCAAGTTTGTTATCAAGATTCATATCGTCAGAATAAGCTGTCAATACAGCCTGTGCGCAATTTGATCCTGATCTGAAAGAAAGAATTGCTTTGTCTTCTTTTGACTGCATATCTATTGTTTTAAAATATTGATTTATCAATCTTCCTATTTTCAGATTCCAACCACAGAAAATGGTAAATCCTAAAAATCGCACCCCTTTAACTCCCACTTAACTAAAACCACTACTTGTATATTAAGTTTATTTCTGCGAGTTCCTGTCCAATTTGATGAATTCCCATGAGTATCTTTTCCGTTTGTGATTCAGATGGTTTTTTGTGACCTGTTACATATTGTGATAATAACGTCGCATTCATTCCAATTTTTTCTGCCAGAAATTTTGCATTGATGACTTTATAATATTGGAAGAATTGTCTGAAATCAATCTCGAATTTAAGATTCTCCTGAGTGATATTAACCTGTTGGTCAGCGTAGTAAAGATTAGTTGCTTCAAAGGCATTATTCATCAAATCCGTAATACTCATTCCTGTTGTAAAAATCGGATAATCCACAGAATACGCCGAAAATCCTGTATCTGTTTTTTCAACTATCATTTTAATCTTTTTCTTAATCGTTTTCATATGCCTCCCGTTTTATTTTAATCCAGCGTCTTTTCTAATTTTAAGTTCAAGTCCTTTTCCAAGCTCCTGACTTCCATGATTTGGGAAAATAATTGTCCCAGGTTTTGAATTATGTCTCATTTTAACATGTGAACCGCTCTGCGAAACTGGATACCATCCATCATTAACCAGTATTCGATACATTTCAGAACATTTCATTTCAGCTTAATTTTACAACAAAGGTAAATATTTATTTACTTTCCACCTATTTATTTTTATGAATTTCATACGGTTTTAACAAAAAATCCTTCAATAAAATTACTTTGTCACCTCCAAATAAATTCGAACCACGGACTTCCAGAAGACAGTCGCCAGCCGCCTAAATTCCCTCACTTCCCTACCGCAACTTCAACCTCCTTAACCGCAACAATCTCCACCGGCCCGATCAAACCAGATGCAGGGATTGGTTTAAAACCAAACTCGCGAGGCAAATCTTTGGACACTATCGCGTTTCCAAACCGTGGTACCAAATCTTCGGGGACAGGTGGTGCTTCTGTCATAGCGGAAATGCGGTTGATCAGTGTATTGGTAACGAAGATAAACAAATGATTGCTTCCAACTTTTGCCGTTCCGGTCACTTCAAGTTTCTGGCCACGCATCCAGGTAATCCCAATATTTTTGTCGTTTAAGGTGACTTCTGCAATATTCCCTACCTTTCCCAAATCGAGAAATAACCGGATCCCTTGGTTGAAATATTCCATCGGAAGGTTGAAATAGATTTCATATCGACCTGTCCCACTGAAATTTCTTGTAACCGGATCGTCGGACCAGGAAGTCAGCATTTCTGTTGTTTTGGTTAATCCAGGAAAATCGGGCCCGCTCAAATCCATATTCCAGTTTCCTGAAACCAGATAAGGCGCAGGAATCCCGGAAACAAGGGTGCTGCTGCTCTTTTCTTCTTTGCCCGACTGAATCACAGCATTATAAGTCCCATTGTGGTCAGCCATTGCTTTTATTCCAGTATTTGATTTTGAAAGAATTTCATTAAAATCGGTCTTGGAAACATAGGCAGCAGGGTCACCCGGTGAAAACTCTAAAAACATTGATTCATAGGGCGATAGATTAATTGGGACTTTTATCCCATCCCTGGATTCACTGAATCGTAGAACAGGAGTGATTTCACCATTGTAGGGGTTCCATTTGCGGATGGTTTTGTTTTTTGTCCGAAAAGTGACCGGAATTGTACTCTGTTTATCCTGGACATTCGAGACAAAATAGATCTCTTTGTCGGCCAGTTTTCGGTGCAAAAAAGTAAGGCCTTCGTTTTTACGCAACCCTTCATAAGCAAAATCGATCCCAAAATCGGGGGCGATATGGTGCCGGATGGTTTCGAGGAAAGGATCGAGGGTGCTGCTCCGTTTGTCCCACCAGATCTGTCTGTCGATCACTGTTTTAATTTGATAAGTAGCACCTTTGCCATAAGTGTTCCTTAAAACTCCCTCTGCCAGTTTGGGTTCCTGTAAGCCATATGGATTATCGGTCCGGTTTTCAGGAAACCTAGGTGTATTGAAAAGACTGTTAGTTAGGGTCTTAACATTTAGATCTGATTCACTGTAATTTACAAAACCTGTCGATTTTTCGGGAAGCCTTTCAAGTGCGATCACCACTCCCCCACTCTCCACATATTTTTCTATAAACTGAAGCGTTTTTAACGGAATCGTCGCCACATTCGGAAGGATCAGTATTTTGTATTCCATGTTCCTGATTTTTATCTTTCCCGATCCGATCTGCGCGAAGTTCTGCAATGCATCGTCATTGATCAGGTCGTAATCATAACCATTGGATATCAATAAATTGCCAAGTTCGCCCCAGTCAAATTCGCGTGTCCATTTGCGCGGATTCAATACATTGATCGCCCATTGGTTGGCCAAAGGTGAATAAAGGGCAATATCGGGGGCAAAAGCGCCCTGCCGTAGAAGGTATGGACTACGGGCGATGTACTCTGCCAATTTTGGGTAGTACTTCCACCACACATTCTGAGGTTGGATGTAAGCAGCAAAAGGCAACGACCTTGTTGGCGAGACATTCTTTTCAGGCGAAAAGTTAAAGCCATGGTTATAAAATTTCGTAGCCCCCGACAGTAGATAACCATCACTTGCGATCTTGAGTTCTTCCAGGATTTCTCGGTAACGCTCCCAATGGATAAATGTATAAACCTCGGCAGACACAACGGGACGACCATACAGATGAGCTCCGGAAGCAACATACTTCTTGGGTCCGATGCGCGTATCGAACCAGTCGGCTGCATCTTTCTCCCCAGCAGTGATTTCCATCTCTGGAATATGAGTCATTCCCGATGCCTGGATGTTATCTGTATTGAAACCATAAGCCTGTATCCTACCTTTGATATGATGGGACTCGCACCACCCCAAAAAAGTCTTGAAAAACACGTTGAGCCCTGTAGTGTGAAGAAATTCATTGACATCATACCTGATCTTTGGCGAAATATCGCCCACCTCCCACCAGATCGCTGGCAGATAAGGGGTCAGGTCGTAACCTTTCTCTTTCCGGAACGCCTCCAGCAAGCCCGTTGACCAGTTGATACCACTTGCAAGATTGGCCAGTTCAAAACTGTCGGCAAACAACGATTCTACAGTTTTTCCAAGCTCATCTCCAAATGCCGCAACAAACTTGTTCCCAAGGTATTCGCAATACGCCTCCATCGCACTTTTGCTGAAATGGTCAACGGCATTGCTGGTCCCATTCTTTTTAAGCCAGAAAGCCATTAACCGCCACTCCCCTTCCGGGACCGGCCACGTAATTTTGTTTCCTATGACCTTTGTTGTCAGGTTAACGAGGGAGTTCTTGTCGAGTTTTCCG
>JBAXWR010000215.1:0-12250 GCA_037128295.1 Mariniphaga sp. | reverse complement strand
GATAATGTATTGATATACAGAATCTATTGGTGACCTCACAATCGCATATTCACTGGCATCGTTGAGTGGCTTCCGAACAATGGGAACACCTCCATAACGGATAAACATCTCAAAATATTCGAAGGCGATCATTGTTGAACATTCTGCTTTGATCCTTTCTTTGACCTCTTTCGTAGCGTCGGGAACCCTGTCTATATTTTGCTGAAGGATCAGTGCTTTGCGGATCGTTTTCCAATGGTTGTCGTAAATATCTTCACCATTTCCCCCGTTTACCGTAAACCAGGTAGAGGTAACGCTTCCTGCATAGACCCGGTTGGCCGTGTAACCATTTTGGGCAACATAACAGATTGCTTCATCTGTAATATCGGCAATCGCCGAGCTGTTCAGTTTCATGTTATGGGCTGTGGCAAGCGCCTTTCCCTGAAATTGATACAAGTCGAAAAGAAGACGTTCTGCATTCTGATATTTTGAGAATACCGAATCCACATTGAACGACGTTTGGGCTGGCATTTCAAGAAAGTTCTGACATGAGGTGAACATTCTGATAAAGAGAGCCGCCACAATTGTAATTAAGATAATATTCTGTTTCATTTTATTGTAGCTTAATTTTTAGAACTGAATGTTGCATCCAATATTAAATACCTTTAATTGAGGGTAAGCCATTGACTGTGAGGCTTGATTCTCAGGATCGAGAAATTTGAGCTTGTCCCAGGTGAAAAGGTTCTGGCCGCTCAGGAAAAGCCTGAACGAACTAACTCCCATCTTTTTAAGAAGGGCATTTTGTAGTTTGTAGCCAACTTCAAGATTTCTTAACCTGAGGTACGATGCATCCTTTATCCAGAGCGAAGAGTTGAAATAGTTGCTCATGTCTGCATAGTTAAGGGTCAAGCGTGGAATGGTGGCATTGGCATTGTTATCGGGACTTCCTGCATACCAACGGTTCTGGATGTAATCCATGGCCGAACCATAAGCACTGAATGGCAACAACATCTCGCTACCGACAGACATGCTGAAATTTCCGGCACCCTGAAACAATACACTGAAATCGAACCCTTTGTAGGAAAACCCACCCGAAAAACCATAATTGATTTCGGGAAATGCAGGATTGGCAATTGGTGTCTGGTCGTTCTCATCCACAATCCCATCACCATTGATATCGGCATACCGGACATCTCCAGGACGTTGGGTTTTTGCAAACTGCTGTGGCCATTCATCGATCTCCTTTTGATTGTTAAAGAAACCCATAAATTGATATCCAAAGATTTCGCCGACCCTTCTGCCGGTCCGGTTCAGGTAGGGATAAGCCGCATTCATCGCTTCATCCTTGAAAACCACCTTGTTACGCGCGAAAGAATAATTGCCTTTCAGCCAATAATTGACCTTTCCAATCTTACTGCTCCATCCGGCTTCAATTTCATATCCTTTGTTTTCGACGATTCCAATGTTGTAGGCATCTTGTAGCACGGCGGCAACATGTGTTGGGGTCGTACTTCTGGCAGTCAGGATGTTGGAACGGTTTTCGAAGAAGTAGTCGGCATTGAAAGTCAGTTTATCTTTCAGGAATTTCATTTCAATTCCATAGTTCTGTTTGAACGATTTCTCCCAGGTCACATCGGGGTTTCCCATCTTACCTTCGGTAAAGCCCGTTTTAGAAACAGCATCTTCGCCAAAAATGGCACCCCCACCGCTCAGGTATTCACCAGGATAGTACATGAACCGTGATGTCCCCATCTTGTCATTTCCAACTTCACCGTAGGAGACCCGTAGTTTCAGGTAAGAAAGTAGTTGGTCGCTGACCATTCTTTTGACGTAAGGCTCGCTCGTAACAACCCAACCGATCGAGAGGGCAGGAAACCAACCGAACCTGTTGTTCTTTGGGAAGTTTTCGGAACCATTCCTTCCCATGTTGAATTCGATAAGGTATTTCTGCATGTAATTATAGGTCAAGCGAGTAACAAGATCCTGATAGCCCAAAGCGATGCCCGGATAGGAAAGACTGTGGTACCATTGTTTTTTCTGGCTGTACAACAACAATCCACTAACTGTGTGGTTTCCAAACTTGTTGTTGTATTCAATAGCAGCTTCAGTATAGATCTTTTTTGCACGTGTGAAGGTTTCTGAAGGGTCACTTAATACCCCATCTTCACTTGCTTTTCTTAATATTGGCTCAAGTACCCCATCGCTATTGATGTCGATCCTCTCTGCAGCATACAGGGCAGATGATTTGGAGAAACCACGGCTTTGACCATAATCGCTGTCATAGGATGTCCTGACCCTAACAGATAACCCTTCGGTGATAAAATCGAGTTTTTGGTTCAACCCAAAATTCAGGTTCATAGAATTGGTCACGTACCGGTTAAATCCGCCCCTGGTCGCAATCACAGCATTTCGGCCATTTGCCCTCGCAAGAGTAACGACTTTACCGTCCCAAACCCCCGGAGTTCCATTGGTGGCTGCCGAAAGAATACTCGAAAAGATACCACCGTTGGATGTTTGCCTGTTGGATGAATACCCACCTACCGAAATAGTCGCTTTCGTTGTTGGGGTGATGTCGAGATCAAGGTTTGAGCGGAAATTGTATCGTTTGAACTGATCGTTGTTGCTGTAGTCGGTGTTAAACTCTTTCCATAAGCCACCTTGATTAAGGTAACTTAATGACACATAGTATTTTGCTACAGATGTACCACCTGATATATTTACGTTGTGTTGTGTCTGTGGAGCCGACTTTTTCATCATCAGGTCAAACCAGTCGGTACTTGGATAGAAAAGCCGGTCGCTCCCATCCTTGAATTTTTCAAGTTCAGCGGCTGTAAACATTGGGGTTGCCGTAGGTGTATCGTTCAACTGGGCCTCAAGCTGCATCCTCGAAAAATCGTATCCATTGAGGAACTTTGGCAGACGGGTAGGCACCTGCAACGAAAAGTTCCCGCTATAAGTCACTTTAGCAGGACCCTCCTTCCCACGTGTTGTGGTAATCAGGATGACACCGTTGGCGCCCCTGATCCCATAAACAGCAGTGGATGAGGCATCTTTTAATATCGAAATCGACTCGATGTCGTTCGGTTCGATCTGCGAAAAAGGTCGCTCAACACCATCCACAAGAACCAATGGACTTGCATTGGCATTGTCGAGGGTCCCGATCCCACGGATCCTAAGGGTTGTCTCATCGTTCCCGGGCTGACCGCTCCGTTGAACGCTCAACAATCCTGGAACACGGCCAACTACGGCACTCGACAGGTTGGGGAGTGGCGATCGAACCAGTTCAGTCCCTTTAACCGAAGAGATCGCCCCGGTTATGGTCGCTTTCTTTTGAACGCCATAGCCTACGGCAACAACTTCCTGTAATCCGACAGTGCTCATCTTAAGTTGCACATCCAGAATGGTTTTGTTGGCTACATCGACCTCTTTGGGATCAAATCCAATAAATGTAAAAACAAGGGTTTTGGAGTTTCCGGATACTTTTATCCTGAACTTTCCGTCAAAATCCGTAACCGTACCGGTAGTTGTTCCCTTAAATACAACATTCGCCCCAGGGATGGGTTCGTTGTTTTCATCGGTAACCCTACCGCTAATACTCTTTTCCTGTGCATAAAGCACCGAAAAGGAGACAAACAGGGCAAAGAGAAAAATAAGTCGCTTCATTTTGGAAATAATACGTTTAGTTAATTATTCTGATGCAATGTTAATTAGGTGTTAAAAATAATGAAAGTAAAAAGTACACTTTATTTTCGGAAAGGTTTTCGGTAACGTTTTTATTTTCGGTAACGTTTCCGAAAATAAACAGTTTATAGGTTTGTGGGTAACTTTTTGATTGTGATGAAGCGGTTAAGATGAACGCATAAGTGCATAGGTTTAAGATTCCTGAGGTTTCGTGGTCGTATCAGCTCAGCAATGCCTATTGAACCAAAATTCATAAATATATTCCTGTTTTTCAGATATTTCCGCGAATTTTCCAGAAATAATAATTAAAATCTGATTCTTCAGAATCGCAACTATTTCAACATTATTTCAATATCTTCTCTTCTTTTTTCAGGAACTACTTTCAACGACACCACTTTCCCCTCTTTCAGAACCCCCTCAACGGTAGTCTGATAAGGCGCATGAAGTTTAAAACTTACATCCCAACTCTTTGGCCAGGCAGGAAAGAGGTAAATTTTTTTGTTATCGGTTTGCATCAGCATCTCCTGAAGTCCGATCATGCCCGATCCTCCCCAGTTGTGATCGGGGACATAGTCGTGGCCTGGCCCCCAGAAGGTTGGATACCTCCGTTCCGAATCCTGTAGTTTTTTAATTGTAATTGCTGCCGCTTCGTCAGTCAATCCCAGCCGGGCGCAGAAGATAGCATCCTGGTGCCAACTAATATGGTTTTTCTGAATAGGAATATCAGTCCCGTATTTCCAGGTATTGATGGCCACCTCCAGATCGGGTTTGCCAATGCCATACATTCCCCATGGATAAACCGGGTACAATTGCGGTATCTCCTGATTGTTGATGCGAGCCCAGGTCCAGGCTGGTGAGATCGTTTTGTGACCGTCCTTCTCCCGAAAGGCAATCGGAGGGATACTTTTGAGCATCTCTTCCCAATGCTTTCTCTTTTCTGACGAAAGATATTTATCAGGAAGTTCAAGCAACCGGCCTAAAACGGTTTGTAACCCAGCAATTGTCGATGTGGAATTGTAGGCCATCTTGTAGGTTTCAGCTCCGGTACCCGGATACAGAACCAGGTGACCTTCTCCATCCAACACTTGCCGGCCACGTATTTTTGCTTCCATGCGGTAATGCTCATCGAAGAAGGTCAGGCAACTTTCGATAAAAGGGATGTATTTCGTAATATCTTCATTGTTAAATCGTTCCATATCAAGCATCATCAGGCAGAACTCCATCTGACTGTCCCAATGGTATTCGAGCCAGTAATTGTATTCCAACCCCTTTGGAAAGTAATCGGGACGGTTCCATCCATAGGAGGTAGCCAACGGAAGCCCAAACTGTTCAAGCTGTTCGCTGAAGGAGGGACCTTTGTGTCCCCAGTAAAATTCCGTCCGGATTTCGGCATTCCTCAATGCCCGAAGGTAAAAATTGAGCTGCGATGGCAACATGTCGAAGTCACCGCTTTTGAACATCGGAAAATAGACAAGCCTTTGGTTTTGTTGGGTATGCGTACCGCCTCCCCAATTCCTGTGGTCGGGTGTAAAAGGGAGGTTTTTATCGACATAGACCGGATCAAACGTAAACATTCCGCCATTGAATTTTGTCGGATAGTTACCGTAAGCGTTGCAGCCGAGCTGGTAACGGAAAAGTTGGTAGTTGCGGCCAACCTGCCATTCGGGGGATTTCGGATCGGCTTTTTCGGGATTGATAATAATGTAACTTCTTTCCCAGAAATCGCTCCACCATTGAAGAGTTTTCGCTCTTGTAGTTTTTTGGGCAGCTTCCACCTCTTTTACGTTTTTTGCCAATCCATCCTTCCAACCTGAAACATCGGGTGCGTTTTCGATGTGAAGAAAGACTTTAAGCTCATGTTTTCGTAATGGTTTAATAGATTGTAATTTCCATCCTTCAAATTGCGTATCGGTATATTTTCCTGAGGTTTTCCCGGCAGGTTTCATATTTTCGCCAACCATCATTCCACCGAAGGTGAGATTCTTAAGCGGGTTCCAAAGCTGATCTTTTACAGGATCAAGCCCCTGCTGTTTTACTGTAATATCAAACAACGATTCTTCGCGGTTCCGATGGTAAAAAAGTACTGTATTGCCCTCAAAACTGATTGAATCCTTGCGGATTACAGCATTCATCGGGGCATCGCGAAAACCCAGACTTGCATTGGTCATCCGCTGATTGGTCCACTCCAGATCCTTGATCCGCCAGTTTTCGTAAGTAGCCTCAACGGTAACCGGCTGGTTGCTTTCAGTTTCCACATGTACTACCGGGCGGAAAACATCCACCCAAATCTTAATGGTACATTTATTTCCACCTTTATTTCCACTTATTTCAATAGTTCCTTCCTTCAGTTTCAACTCCTGTCTGAAATCTCCCCCATCAAATGGATTCGGAGTCAACTTCAACCTTACCCTTCCGAATTTGGGAAAGACATTGTTTTCATCGAAAGCCCCACTTCGGGAAAGGTAAAACAGAATTTCACCCTTTTCGACCCATACGTTCAGTCCGATATCGCCTCCCCCACAAGGCATTGATTCAGAGGAGTTTTGACTTTGGGCGGTCCATATCACATTGTAGGGTTTTAAATCAACCAGTTGACCTTGTGCATTTTTAGCATTCGGCCATAGTAGAAAAACAAATAATGGAATGAACCGGCGTGCTATTTTCATAATTCAATAATTTTTTTTGTCCAATCAGCAAGAAAAGAAGGTATATTGATTAATCCATTCTCCTGATTGAGATTTTTCATAGAAAACCTTATTCTGATTTCCGGGGAAAACTTAACGTTATAAACAGAAAGACTTTTGCCACTGACCCGTCTCTCAGACTTCACTTCTATCGGAATAATCTGCGAGGCTGTTTGAATTAAAAAGTCAATTTCTGCCATATTTTCTGAACTCCAATAATAGGGTATTTCATCAAATTGAGGCAAAAGTGATTGTAAAACTGTATTTTCAGCAAGAGCCCCTTTAAACTCAGTAAAACCCAAATGTCCTGAAAGAATAACTTCAGGTGACAACCTTGATAATCTTCTTAAAAGACCGCAATCAAATGCATATAATTTAAATACCGAGATATCCTTGTAGGCACTTAATGGAATAGCAGGTTTTGAAATACAAAATACCCTGCAAACAAGACCAGCTTCCTCTAACCAAAGTAAGGAATCTTCATATTCACGGGCTCTTGCGCCAGTTTTAACAACTTTGTAAATAAATTTTTTGTTTTCTTTGGCAAGCTGAGATGGCAATGAATTCCAGAGGTTATTTATTCGTACAATATCGATGGAATCGGCATATTTTGAAAAATCCAGGGTGTAAAGGTCAAGTATATTTTGTAATACATTATCAACCACCCCCATCCCCCTGTTATCGAGCAATGAAACAACTGCCTCTGGCATTCCTCCGCAAAGCTGATATCTTTTATGTTCCTCAAACAATCTGTTAAAAATTATTTCAGGTAAAGGTTCAATCGTTGAAATATTTTCAATAAATCTGTAAATTTTCTCATCCGATTGGTGTAAAAATTCCCTGAATGAGATGGGTCTCATGTTCAATATTTCAACTTTGCCAACCGGGACAGCCATTTTTTTCTTTTTAATTGCAACCCCAAGAAGTGAGCCTGCCGCAATGATATGGTATTCAGGAGCATCTTCACAGAAATATTTTAAACTATTGAAGGCTCCGTTACATTCCTGAATTTCATCAAAAATCAGGAGGGTTTTTCCGGATATGATCGGAACATTGGTGAAAAGCGCAATATCGTTAAGTATCCGCTTTACATCCTTTGTTTTTTCAAATATCTCGGTGAGTTCGGGAGTTTTATCAAAGTTAAATTCCGCGGTATATTCAAAGCATTGCTTTCCAAATTCGCGCATTACCCAGGTCTTACCGGTCTGTCGTGATCCTTTAAGAATGATTGGTTTTCTGTTGTCGCCAATCATCCACCGTTTTAAAACATCAATTATATCTCGTTTAATTTCCATCACTTCACATATTATGTGCCAATTGTGTGTAAATTTACACATAATTGGCACATAATTACGACAAAGATAAAGGTATTTTAATCACAATCCAATTGTATAATGACATTATTTAATCAGAACCTTTTCCCAATATTTAACTATTTCCTCATCGGTTGATTGTTCATTCTGTCCAATCTTTTTCATTGTGTTGGTCCTGTTTCAAATACCCTGAATCCTTTCGCATTTGTTACTGAAATTGTTGCAGTTGCCGAAGGCCTGGCCATCTTTATCTGGGTCGATTCGCCCGGATTCAGCATGGGCAATGGATATTCCTTCACAATCTTGTTGCCTGCAGTTAAAACCAACTTGTAGTTTTTCAGCGTATAGGAAGGGAAATCTGCCCTGGCACTGATGTTCAGAACTCCCTTGTCAAAGGTAATTATCACTGGGGAAAGGTCGGTCTGGAAAGAAGCATAGAGTCCGCGTGGTTTTCGGTTGGCATCCACAATTCCCCACTCCCGGTAACCGCTTGGATTGGTATTGGTGAAACGGCTCAGGTAATCGTTGAAGCTCCAGTAGGAAAACCCTGTAACATAAGGAAACTTCCTCACAATTTCAATAATCCCCTTTAGGTGGTCGATTCGCTCCTGTTCATTTTTGACCTGATCCGAACGCAAGCCACATTCAGAGATAAAAACCGGTTTATCGGGATATTTTTGGTGAACGCTTTTAATGGCATTTTCGAAGGTCGGAAAATCTGTATAGATGTTGATGCAGATAAAGTCGCAATACCGGTAGCTGTCATGGGGAACTGAAATGTTTTTGACATCTGCTGCCGGTTTGTGGGAGATAAAGGTGATCAAACGGGTTGTATCCAATTCTCGGTATTTTTCGGCCTGATAACGGGTCCATTCATCCCCTTCCGGTGTCCAGCTTGAATATTCGTTGCCTGTACTCCAGGCAATAATGGAGGGACTATTCCAGTAGGCTTCAACCATTTCCGTCATCTGGAGACGAAATATCTCCTTTAACCTTGCATTGGCCATCAACACAGGTGGAATCTGCCAGTTGGGTATTTCGGCGATGATCAATGATCCATTTTCATCTGCCCACTGGTAGAAATGGCGGCTGGTCGGCGTATGATTTAGTCTGGCCATGATCATATTTCCATTTCGCTGTAATTCCATATCCAACGCAGCCAGTTCTGCAGGATCAGTCGATCCAAACTTAGGATGATCGGAATGACGGTTGGCTCCTGCTACCCTGACAGGTTTCCCGTTGAGCAGCAGTCGAGTCCCTGCCTGTTTAAACTCCCTGATCCCAAAGTAGGTCTTGTAGTATCCGATTACTTTTTGATCAGACAAAAGGTTCGACTCCACATCGTACAGGTTGGGATTATCGAAATCCCATAACAGCGTGTTTGTAGCGGATAACGTATCTTCCTGTACCACTTTTGCTTGTGTCCAGGCTTTCAATCTGACAGTTTTGGATAACTGGTTTCCTGAACGTACAGCTTTATGGTTTGTCCGCAAGGTAATGACAGGTAGAAGCGTGATCACCGTATCCCTGATAGTTTTGTTTTCAATCCATGTGATGATTTTGATCCGTGAGCTGCCAGTTTGAAGGTTTGGGAATGCTTCTATTTTTTGTTTGGAGATATAAACTTTGGAAGAAATCTCAAGGGTGACATCCCTGGTAATTCCCCCAAATTCATACCATGGGAAAAGCTGATCGTTGGGATTTTTGCCGGTTCTGGCTCCAGGAATTGCCAACTGGTCCCAAGAGTTATCGGCTTCGACCACCAAAAAATTAACCTCAGGATACTTTACCTTTTGGGTGATATCCAAGGTAAACGGGGTGTAGCCTCCTTCGTGCAGACCCACCAGTTCTCCGTTCAGAAATATGCGGCACTTGTAATAAACGGCCTCAAATCTCAATCTGACCGATGAATTGGATACATCACCTGGAAGTTTAAAACCTTTTCTGTACCAGGCTTTTCCGATGAAATTATAACGGGTGTCGAGGCTCCAGCAATGGGGGACATCAACCTGATCCCATCCGGCAGCCAACAGATTTGTATTGTCCTTAGGCAATTCCCAGGGCAGGTGCCAGTCGTTCTGTTCTCCCACATTGGTTGGGTCAATGGCAAAGCTCCATTTGCCGTTCAGAGATATCTCCTGCGATATGGCAGAAACCGCAAAAATTAAACTGAAAACAATCAACAAAAGCTTTTTCATTTTATATGGTTTAGAAATACATGTGTGATTCGTTTCATAAAATTCGTGATAAAAATAGGGTCATTGAATTGACAATATCTTGCCCCGCAACAAAATTTTTCCAAGATAAATTACAGAACGGTTGTATTTTTCAGGATTACTGGTGATATCTTCTAACTGTTTATCACCCAATATTTTGACTTTATCAGGAATTTCAGCAGATATTTTAAGCGTGACTGTGTGATCCCCGGGAGAAGTTTTAATGAAAAGGCATTGTCCCCGGTAGCGATTGTTGCAATACTTATTGAACCGGTTGATAGCCTCCGGGGCAGAATTGTTGTCGACTGCAACAAAATTGACTGATCCCTCTCCTTCAAAATTCATCTTTTTTCCATCCAGTTCCATTTCAATCTGACCTACTTCAGGTCCCCCGATATCAAAGATGCCCAACATCGTTCCATTGAATCGGAATTTGATCCATGAACCGGGCTTTTCTGCTTTCATCACAGTGGGGAACCAACCGGCAAATTGCTTGAGTTGTTCTATGTTTGACGGATCTATGGTGTTCCAGTCGGAACTGAATGTCGCACAGCTCTTCGGATCAAGCATTTTGGCATCTTCCCAATTGTCGTCGTTCATTGGTTTTCCGATCTGATGGACCCGATCTTCAGTACTATTTTGCATCTTCAACATGGCACGCGCAATGGCCTCTGCATAAAGATTTCCTCCTGCCTCCAGCGGATGAGTGCCATCGGCTGAGAAGATGATTTGATTGTTGGAAGATGTCGTATCTGACTTCCAGATGAGCTTTCCCTCCTTTTCGAGTATTCCGGCTTGCAGTCCCATGTGAACCGATGGAATAGCATATTGATCTGCAATATTTTCCAGACGCCGGATATTCTCCGGGACCTTACCTTCTGCATAGATCTTTGTTTGACCGGCTGAAATTGTGTAGATCAGGCAGATATCAATTTTTGGATCGGATTTCCAGATCTGGCGGATAATTCCCTCCACTCCATCTGGGAAAGCGCCATTGACTGCAAATTCGATAAAGATCAAATCGGGATGATATTGCAGCAACTGAACGTACAAACGGCAAGCGCCCAGATCGGAACCGGTACCCGAAACTCCGGCATTTATTCCGGTGACTTTGGCCTGTGGGAATAAGTTTTGAATGAATTTTGCAGACTGCAAACGGTATTGATTGTCTGAACGTGTGATACTTCCACCTAGATAGCCAATGACAACATTCTTCCCTTTTTTCACTTTGTTGAAAAAATTGGGCAGGCCTTCACGAATTTTGAATTCATCAGGATGGAAGAAATTCTGAGTCTTAATAACCGGTGCAGCGTAGCCTGCCGGATCAAAGAACAAGGGGCTTGCACCTGCCTGACTTGCAGCGATTATATCTTCAGGACGATCTTCAAAAACGCTCAGATCCCAGCTGTCCCGCCAGGAAACCGACATTTTGCCATCCTTCCATTCAATTGGCAACCAGATATACCTGCCGGTAATAGGATTGTCGGGTTTATTGATATCAAAAACTGCGATACAGGCATCTTTCAGACCCATCACAGGTAGGATAAATGTAGATTGACCGCCATAAGTTTTCTCTTTACCCAACCCATTTTCAGGATTCACACCTTCGCATGGATTGCTTTGAGACACCCAGGGTCCTATCAATGATTTACTGGTAAAGTATCTTGCAGCATTCGGATCCCAACCAGATGATCCTGAACCCAATAAGTGGTAGATTCCATTCCGTTTTACAATGGCCGGTGCCTCTGTTTTTTCAGTAATGCCTTCACAAACTACATATTCTCCTTTCGGTAATAAATAATCGTCGCTCATTTTGCCTACCACAAATGCTTTATCAGGCTTTCTGACAGTCAAATGATACAGGTCTCCGTTCTCCTCCTGAAACATGGCATAATCCCCGGAACCATTTGGAGATCCGGCACCCAGGAATTTGTGACTGTAAGTGAATGGTCCCATAGGACTATCAGATAAGGCAACACCCACATACCCTGTAGTGACACCTTGCCCCTTCAGATAAAGTTTGAAAAAGTCAACAAACTTTTTTGTTTTTTTGATCATAAAAAAACATGATTCTTCCGAAAGATTATTAAATCGGAAATTTTTCTACTGAGTAATTTGGGATATATAACTAAGTTTTAGTTTATTTGTATAAATTTTTCACTATTTATGGCTTTATTGAATTCTGTTTTGTCCTGGCTGATGAAAAAACGCATTCACCAGATTGAACTTTTTATGAAATATCCCAATGAAGTTCAGCTTGACTGGTTTAAAAAGCTTATTTATTCGGCAAAGGACACGGAGTGGGGAACTAAATACGATTATAAATCCATTACAAAACTGTCACAATTCAGTGAACGTGTTCCTATTAATGATTATG
>JBAXWR010000214.1:0-12275 GCA_037128295.1 Mariniphaga sp. | reverse complement strand
CTATCAACGTTTTGCGTAATTATCACATTGTGCGTATTTTGAACTGCCCTTAAATGTTTCGGCTTATCAATTAAATCATGATTTCGAAAGTTCTGTGAACAGCTCCTTCTGCTTCGGTGTAAGGTTTATTGGAATTTTGACAATATAGGTGATGAACAGGTCGCCAAATTCCCCTTCACGTTTGTAAACAGGGACACCCTTACCTTTTAGCTTTATTTTGGTCCCGTTTTGGGTTTCGGCAGCGACCTTTAGTTTTACCTTTCCGTCGAGTGTATCGATTGTAATTTCACCACCCAGAACTGCCGTAAACAAATCCAACCCGACAGTCGCATATAAATCAAAGCCTAATCGTTTGAAAACATTGTGGTTGGCTATGGAAAAAGTGATGAACAGATTCCCATTGGGACCCCCATTTATACCTGCTCCGCCATGTCCTGCAATTTTTATTGTTTGCCCGTTTTCGATTCCGGCAGGAATTGTAATCCGGATGCTTGCCCCATTTACTGTCAATGTCTGTTTGTGTGTTTTACAGGCATCCATAAATTCAAGGTGCAACTCCGCATTAAAATCTTCCCCACGGTATTTCACCTGCCTGCCACGGCCTGCCCCGGAAGCCCCTCCAAACATTGATTCAAAAAAATCGGAAAAATCACTCTCAGATTGGGGCCCCTGATTCCTCTGGCCCCGGGCATTGAATGATTGTTCCCGGTCTCTTTGTTGTTTTTCAAATTCTTCTGCATGTTGCCAGTCATTTCCATACTGATCGTATTTTTTCCGTTTCTCAGGATCACTCAATACTTCGTTTGCCTCGTTGATCTGTTGAAAATTCGTCTTTGCATCCTTATCGTTAGGATTCAAATCGGGATGAAATTTTCGGGCCAGCTTACGGTAAGCACCTTTAATGTCCTTTGCCGTAGCAGTTTTATCAATCCCCAAAACTTTATAATAGTCAACGTAGGTCATAAATCAATTATTAAAACGGAAACGTTCTCATTTCCTGTGTTTTGTCGGAACGATGAAAAGCGGGATAGTCGAATGATGTAAAACATCGTTCGTTACACTTCCCATCACGATGTTTTCGAGCCATTTACGGCTATGCGACCCCATTACGATCGTACTGACTTTCAAGTGCCTGGCGGTTTTAAGGATCGTTTTGGCAAAATCTCCGTCTTCGACGATCAGTTGAATATCCGGATCTCCGAGGTGGCTCCTGGTCTTTTCAAGAAAATGCATTGAAGCTTTTTTCAACTCATCAATCGTACTGAGCTGTAAAAGACCCGAATCCAGATAACCTGTAAACCCCATGATCGGGGAATAATCAGTCGAAGAATAATACACCGGATCGGCAATTACGTGTAGTAAAACAACCGCAGCTCCCATTGTTTTGGCCAATTCAAACCCCTCCTCGGCAACCTTCTGTGCAGTAGGGTCATAATCAATCGCAATCAATATTTTTTTCATCTTATTAAAATTTTTAGATTATCATAAAAATAGTAAAATACTTTGAATAACCTTCTATTTTTATCTTTAAAATTGATTCCTTTTTCTGATCGTCACAATCTAATCTGAACCAAGGTACGAAGCTTAGACTGTTCAATCGAAATGCTCCTGATCAATGACCGCGTTTCTGCCAATGCCCTGGTACCCATGTGCGACCCCGAGACGTTTCAAGCCAATGACCTTTGATGAAGTCGCGACCTTCATTTGGCTTTTTCCAATACCCTTTTTTCTGCACATAGGCTTGATGGGAACGGTCGTATTTCCATTCACCGTCTATCCAAATGTGAAATTCACTAGGGCGGATTGGCCTTGAATATTCCACATATGCAGGTTCAGAAGCTACATATCCTGTTGCTGTACAAGAGTTTAATGTAATTAAAACTCCTGCCAGAAGAGATAAAAAAAACAACTTTTTCATTTTTGGAATTTTAAAAAGTAAATCGCTTAGAATACGTTCTGATTGTAATCGTTGGGTTCCAATTGCATAATCAAAGCTTTTTGTCCCCTATTGGCAACTTCAATTTCGCAGTGAATAGCAACCTCATCGCTAACCATTAAACCTCCTGATTCTGTGGTTGAGTTCCATATTAATCCCCAATCACCCCTGGATATCTTTCCAGTCACAGTAAATCCCGATTTTTCAATTCCCCACGGGTCTGTTTCTATTCCTCCGAATTTTACATTTAGTTTTACATTGCGGGTTATTCCCATCATTGTCAGTTCGCCCCACAATTCATGGTTGCCATCCTCATCAGCTAAACCGATGGTACTGGCCACAAATGTAATTTGTTTGTAGCGGGTTGTGTAAAAGAAATCCTTGCTTCTCAGGTGCCTGTCACGGGTAGGATCTCCTGTGTTCAGCGAAGAAGTGTCAATCCATAGGTCTATTTCGGCAGTTTCAAATCTTTTGCCGGTAGTATAAATACTTGCATCAAATGACTTAAACTTACCTGTCACATGAGCGATCATCAAATGCCTTACCCTAAAGGATATTTCACTATGGGAATGATCGATACTCCATTTTGTTTTTAAAGCTACTTCAGATGTTTCCATTCTTTTTTGATTATTGGTTCGATAATGATAATGATGTGAAAATTATAGTTGATAACTAAAATTAATAGTCATAGACTTCGATAACCTTGTGTTTTTGGGTTGGGATGATCAGGATTGGAATTGAAGTCTTGAGCAAGACCTTTTCAGCAACGCTCCCAAGAACAGTATTCTCAAAACTACTTTGGCTATGGGCTCCCATTACTATCAGATCTGCTTCCAGTTCCTTTCCGGTATTGAGGATCTCATCTCCAAAATTGCCCTCTTTGATCAACGTTTTTATGGAACGATCACCAAGCTGATGTTTTGATTCATCAAGAAAAGCCTGAACTTTAATTGTTTGGTTGTCCATATTGTCTGAATGTGATTTCGCCGAGTCCGATTCGTTTGTATTCCCTGAGATATGGGAAAGCTCCATCCTCGAATAATTGTAAACTTTATTGGATATGACGTGCAACAGGTTCACCTCAGCTTTCATGGTTTTCCCCAGGATGTAACCGGTTTCTGCGACCCTTTGTGATGTTGCGTCCATCTCAAGTGCGATCAATATTTTTTTCATTTTTATAGTTATTTATCTGATATACTATACATTAACTCCATCCCTTTATCTTCTCGGGTTTTTGTTCTCCGATTTCTCTGCTGGTTTTGATTCCTTTGCTTTTTCCTGACGCTCCTGTCTTCTAATAACTGCCGGCCTTTCCGTTTGTGGTTGGGCTTCCCTTGCCTTGTTATTTTCACTGTTTTGAACAGGTTTCGCAGTTCTATTCTGAGGAACAACATTAACGGGTTGCTGTTGCTGCCTGTTTTCGGAAGGCTTTACATTTACAGGTTGTTCCGGCCAACCCCTTCCGGTATTTGTATTACCACCCCCTCTATTATTCGGTTGCTCCATTCTAATGTTATTTTCGGATGGTGGATTCTTATCTTGCCGAACAGGGTTTGTTTTTTCACCCGGACGTTTCGCATCATTCAGATTTGTGATTTTCCAGGGGGCAGGTTTTCTCCCTTCCTGCTCATTTTTCACCACCGGTGGCCTGTAAATTTGCAGCCTTCCATTTTTCAAATTTTGACCTGGACTTGTATTGTCCTGAATCACAACAGATTTCACTTTTCTTCCCAAAACGTTTTGGACGTCTCTCCTGGCGGGTCCTGAAACATAGGTTGTGTTCCTTCGTTTATCGGTATAAGTTGAATTAATGACTGAGGAAGTTCTGATAATCCGTTCATAATCGGTACGGTCAACAGCATATCTGTTAATATCAGGTCTTTCAAAATCCCTGTCCCGAACGAATATCCAATGGTCGTTATGGCTATCGTAATCATTGCCTGTAGTGAACGAGATGTTTATCCCCGGTTGCATGGGTGACCAACCATAGTACCCATCAGATTCCCTCCAGTTGACCCATGAAGGACCCCATTCATTATCAGGCACCCAGAACCATCCATAATAGTTGTTGTAATCCCACCGTCCATAATGAAAAGGTGCCCAACCCCATTTATAATCCGATACCCATGTCCAACCATAGTCGGTGAATACCCAATAACCGGCGGTCGAATAAGGGACAAAATCAGTCCCTGCATCGGGGATCCATACATATCCATAATTCGCATAATCGACCCAGTCTCCGTAAGGGCTTAATTGATCGTAAAAGAGTTGGAAACTAGCCTCGCCTTGTTGAGCTCTTGCGAACCTGGGAAAAGCTGACAAAAAAAATAGTCCTAAAAATATAATTACAATGGTTCTAATGTTATTTTTCATTCTGTTATTTTTATACCTATACGTTATTGATTCTACCTTTTGGATTCTACCTTTTGGGAGCATCCAGAGGTCGTTAATAATGGTATAAATGTAGCAGAGAACGATAAGGCAAATGTTATATAACTTTTGAAAATAGTTATATCATTCACACATTAGTTAAAACTATGATCCATCAGATGTGAAAAATTGACAGGGATATCCATCTCTGTGACAAAGGGAATCGTAAAAATAAAGATTGAACCGGACCCAAGTTCGGAAATAACTTTTATCGTACCACCCAGTTTCTCAACAAGGGCTTTTGAAATGGATAAACCCAATCCATTTCCATCATATTCACGGGTAAATGATGAATCAACCTGTCTGAAGCGTTGAAATATAAGTGAATGGTTTTCAGGTGCCATACCAATACCGGAGTCTTTGACGTAGAATTTGATGTGGGTTTTTTTGACCTTGTATCCGAATTCAATCGAACCCTTTTTGGTAAATTTTATGGCATTGTCCAATAAATGGCTAAATACCTGGATGATTCTTTTCCCATCGGTTTCGATCTGAACAAGTTTGTCCGGTTCATGACAATTACACTGTAAACGGACCTTTTTCCCATCAACCAATTTTTCATAGAAAGCAAATAAATTGTTTAGCAATTGATTGATATTGAC
Organism: Mariniphaga sp.; assembly: GCA_037128295.1. Classification (GTDB taxonomy): domain Bacteria; phylum Bacteroidota; class Bacteroidia; order Bacteroidales; family Prolixibacteraceae; genus JAAFHB01. The sequence goes on along the minus strand of JBAXWR010000214.1, from coordinate 7,307 downwards.
AGGCTCAATAAGAAGAGAAACCTGATCGACCTCGATCAGGGAGATATCGACAATATCGTTGATGATAGAAAGTAAATGTAAACTGCTGGTTTTAATCACCTGAACAAAATCTTCAAGTTCTTCCGATGATGATGCCGGATCCAGCAGAAATTGTGAAAATCCAATAATGGCATTGATCGGAGTCCTGATTTCGTGGCTCATGTTGGAAAGAAAAGCAGATTTCAGCTTGTCGGCCTCCTCTACCCTTTCTTTAGCAATAATTAGTTCATTGTTAATATTTTGTACCAATATTACACTTTGGATCAATTCTTTGTTGATCATCAAATACTTTTCGTTCTGGGCTTCAATCTGTTTATTTTTCTCTCTGAGATTTGCATTGGCTTGTTCGCGTTCCATAACAAGGTCGTTTTCGCGCAGTGCCCTTTTTATTGCCGGAACCAATCTTTCGAGCTTGTTCTTAAGCACATAATCTGTAGCCCCGTTCAGCATTGCATTGATCGCAGCATCTTCGCCAATCTTCCCTGAAACAAATATAAATGGGATATGTGAATACATTTCACGTGACAACTTTAACGCTTCATTTCCATTGTAATCTGGCAGACTATAATCGGAAAGGATAATATCGACATTCTCAGTTTCGAGAATTTGTCGAAATCTTTTTTCGTTATCAGCTAAAAAGTATTCATGCCCGATTTCACTTGTCTGAAGCATGGATTGAATCAATTCTGCATCCTTATCAGAATCCTCAAGATGGAGGATTTTTATAGTTTTATTCATACTTTTGATCGCAAAAGAGTTAAAATTATTCCTTCTATAAATGTATAGGTGGTGGTTCGTTAATGCCCGCCCAATATTGCCCAAGGACCTTTATTGCCTCAATAAATTGCACAATATCAACAGGTTTAACGACATATGAATTCGCACCCAATTTATAACTTTCGATCAGGTCTTTCTCCTCACGTGATGAAGTAACCATTATGACCGGTAAAAATTGAAATTTCGGATCTGATCTGATCCGCCTTAACACTTCAATCCCATCCATCCTGGGCATTTTTATATCTAACATGATAACAGCAGGATAGATTAACTCATTTTCAAATTTTCCACGTCTGTACAAGTAATCCAATGCCTCCACTCCATCTTCCGCTACAACAACTTCCTTATCCAGGTTTTTTTCTGCAAGGGCAGAAATGGTCAGTTCCACATCCTTTGGATTGTCATCTACGATAAGTATCCTTTTAACTAATGCTTTCATAATCTTTATCTTTAAATGCGGTACTAATTGTTTGGGACATTAAAGAAAAATGTCGCTCCTACTCCTACTTCCCCCTCTGCCCAGCATTTTCCTCCATGTTTTATAATAATTCTGTTTACATTGGCCAATCCAATACCAATACCTTCAAAATCACGGGCTTTGTGGAGCCTCTGGAATACACCAAATAGTTTGTCTGCATATTTCATGTCAAATCCTGCACCATTGTCTTTTATGTAAAATGTCGTTTTATCATTTTCTATTTTGCCCCCGATTTCGATAATAGTTTTTTCTTTGTTCCGTGAATATTTCAGGGCATTGCTGATTAAATTAATCCACACCTGTGTAATTAAGTTCTCATCACCTTTCAAATCCGGTAGCTCCAAACGTTGAATATCGATATTCCTTCCTTCCAATTCATCACCAAAATTTCGTATAACCTTATCTATCAACATTTTAGAATTTATCTTTGTTCTCTGAAGTTCAGCCCGGCTCAACCTTGAAAAACTTAGCAATGCATCAATAAGATTCCCCATTTCACGAGACGAATCAGAAATAATATTCAGGTACCGAAGCCCTGTTACATCAAGTTGTGATGCATTATTTTTAACCAGCAAATCCACAAACCCTCCAATATGCCTTAATGGTGCCCGCAAATCGTGCGAAACTGAATAACTGAAAGCCTCCAATTCCTTATTTGCCGCTTCTCTTTTTTCTTTTTCTTCATTTTGATAATCGAGTTCCATGTCGGCAATAACCAATTCCGAAGCCCTTTTTTCCTTTTCCAGATTCTGAAAGACAAGTTCTTTGTTGGCAATGATCAATTCCGCAGCCCGATTTTCCTTTTCTTCATTTTGAAAGGCCAGTTCTTTGTCGGCGACAAGTAATTCATCGGCACGTTTTTTCTTTTCTTCATTTTGAAAAGCCAGTTCTTCATTGGCAATAATCAATTCTGCTGCGCGTTTTTCTTTCTCTTCCAATTGAAAAATAAGTTCAAGATTGGCTGTGTTTAATTCAGCAGCCCGATTCTCTTTTTCCTGATTCTGAAATACAAGTTCCTTGTTGGCAAGGACTAATTCCGAGGCACGATTCTCTTTTTCCTGGTTCTGAAAGACCAACTCTTTGTTCGCAATGTTCAATTCTGCGGCCCGTTTTTCTTTCTCCTGACTTTGAAAAACCAATTCTTCATTAGCAACAATTAACTCTGAAGCACGCTTTTCTTTTTCCTGATTTTGAAAAATAAGCTCCTTGTTGGCAATGATCAACTCCGCCGCTCTTTTTTCTTTCTCCTCATTTTGAAAGACAAGTTCTTTGTTGGCAATAATCAACTCGGATGCCCGATTCTCCTTTTCTTCATTTTGAAAATCGAGTTCAATGTTGGCCACGAGCAATTCAGCAGCGCGATTTTCCTTTTCTTCATTTTGAAAGGCCAGTTCTTTGTCGGCGACAAGTAATTCATCGGCACGTTTTTTCTTTTCTTCATTTTGGAAAACCAGTTCTTTATTGGCAATAATCAATTCTGCAGCCCGTTTTTCTTTCTCCTGACTTTGAAAAACTAATTCTTCATTTGCGATAATTAGCTCCGAAGCCCGATTCTCCTTTTCTTCATTTTGAAAAGCCAATTCCTTATCGGCAACGATCAATTCATCTGCCCTTTTTTTCTTTTCTTCATTTTGAAAAGCCAGTTCCTTATTGGCAATAATCAATTCTGCAGCCCGTTTTTCTTTCTCTTCGAGTTGAAATACAAGTTCCTTATTGGCAAGAATTAGTTCTGAAGCACGTTTCTCCTTTTCCAGGTTTTGAAAGACCAGCTCTTTGTTTGCAATGATCAGTTCAGCAGCTCTTTTTTCTTTTTCCTGATTCTGAAAATCAAGTTCCACATTGGCAATGATCAATTCTGCCGCCCTATTTTCCTTCTCCTGATTTTGGAATACTAGTTCTTTGTTGGCAATGATCAGGTCATGTTCGGTACTTGAAATATCCCTTATAGTACATTGCAAAATGGTTTTCCCGGCTAATTTAAAATTTGATAATCTTACCTTAACCGGAAAATCTTCCCCATTAGCACGGCGGAAAACCCAATCAAAGTTATTCGTTCCCTGTTTTAAAGCGATAGTTATTTTTTTTGCGGCAGCAGTTGTAGAATATTCACCATCAGGTTGAAAAGCAGGGTATAACCTTGATGGATTAAGGCCAAGCAACTGCTCTTTGCTTTCGAATTTAAATATCTCCAATGTTCTAGAGTTACAATCCAGTACCCCTTTTTTATTCATCAGGATGATCCCATCATTCGAACCTTCGAAGATCCGTTTGAATTTTTCTTCACTTTCCGACAGGGCCAAGGCCGCAGTGTTGCGCTCAGTGATGTCACGTCCTATGCCAAGCACCCCGATCAGAGTGCCATTTGAATCGTGCATTGGAGCCTTGATGGTCTCAAAAAATGCCCGGTGACCATCATCACTAAATTTGACCCACTCTTCGTTGGTGGTAGGTTTGCCTGCCCTCATTGCTTTAAAATCGTTTTCCCGAAAAAGGTCGGCGACTTCGCTACTGACAAAGTCATAATCGGTTTTCCCGATAATATCAGACTCCCTAGCCCCAAAAAACCTTTCAAACATCGTGTTACACGAGAGGTAAACTCCCTTCGCATCCTTGACCCATATCAGGTCAGGAATGGATTGCACAAGTGTATGAAGGCGTATTTTAGTATTGCGGAGCATCTCCTCTGCCTTCACACGTGCCGTTATGTCGTTCACTACTGTAAACCTATATTTCTTATCCTGCAAAAGAACCGTTGATGACGTTAGAAGTACATGAAGGATCTCTCCGTTTTTGGTTTTTAAATCGGTTTCAACATGCACCACATTTCCATCAGGACCTGACTTTTGCAAAATCAATTCCCGTGCTTTGGGGGTCATGATACCCAAATCCATTGCTGTCCTGCCAATTACCTCTTCCTTCGTAAATCCGAATAAAGCATAAAATGCATCATTCACCTCGGTATATTTAAAATCATCCAGATCACTCAAACCACAGGCAGAAGGATTGATATACAATGATTTTAAAAAATTCTCCTCTGCGATCCTAAGCTTAGAGATATCCTTTGATACACCAAAAATTGCAGGTTGGCCATCCCACATCCCAAGCGTGATTCTTGTTTCAACAGCAATCTGAATACCCGATTTTGTTATAACCGGAATTGGACAGAACAATTTTCTACCACTTAACATTTCATTGATCAGCAAAGCCGCTTCTTCGCGACGGTCAGAAGGATGCAACATTAGGACCGAATTTCCATAAAGTTCTTCTTGGGTGTAACCAAGCCTTTCGATTACCGATGAATTGGCCAGTAATATATTCCCCTGACAATTAAGAACCAACAGAAAATCCTCCACGGCATTAAAAAATGATTTGTAATTCTCATTGTTTTGCCGAAGTAAATTCCCTTCCTGCATGAGTTCTGTGGCAGTATTTATCATATATTGGATATTGGCACTGTAAAACTGAATGTACTTCCTTTTCCTTCTTCACTTTCTACGGTTAGGTCTCCGCCATTTTTTTCAACAAAGTCCTTGCACAGGAATAGTCCAAGTCCTGTACTTGGTTCACGGTCAGTACCCAAACGATTGGTTTTTTGATCAATATGGAAAAGATTGTCAAGAATCTGTCTGTTCATACCTATACCGCTGTCGTGAATGGAAATCCTTACCAGACGATCTGATACCGGTAAAGCCGAAATCGTGACCAATCCCCCTTTTTTTGTAAATTTTAAGGCATTGGAGGCAAGGTTGCGAATGGTTGAGCAAAGCATATTGGCATCAGCAATCACGGTCATTCCCTCAGGAACGTTAATTTCCAGCATAATACCTTTCTTTTGAAACAATTCAAACAGAGATCGGATACATTCATCAATTTTCGACTTTAAAAAGATGGACTGAGGCTTAAATTCAGTAAACCCCCTTTGCATCAGCGACCATTCCAATAAATTCTCAAGTAACCTGTAAAGATTTATAGCAGAGGTTTTTAAATCTATAGCCATTTCCCTGATCTCATCAATTGTCAGATTGGGCAACTCCTCAACCAGGATTTGCGTAAACCCTAAAAATCCATTAAAAGGACCACGTAAATCATGAGCAATAATTGAAAAGAATTTGTCTTTTTCTGCACTTACTTTTTGAAGTTCACAACTTTTTAGGTTTATTATTTCCTCAGCTTTCTTTCTTTCAGTCACATCCCTTACGATCACCACAACTTCATCATTCCCGCAACCCACCATTCTTGCCTCAAATTCGCATTTGCCTTTAACCGGAAGGTCCAGATCATATCCGAATTCCACCATTTTACCGGTGTCGAGGGTGACCCGAATCTTTTCATCGATCAGTGCCGAAAATTCAGGTGACATCATGTCACTGTTCTTTTTCCCGATGATCGACTCTTTTACATAGGCAAGGTCATCCTTAGCCGCTTTATAATCGAGGTAAACACCCTGCCTGTTTAAGCGAAACATCAAATCCGGTATTGCATCCAACAATGCTTTGGTGTAACTATCGCTTTTTTTGCGGATCCCTTCAATCAGCATCCTATCGGTAACATCACGGATAATCATGCTTGTCCTTGCATTTCCATCTTTGTCGTGGAAGATTGAAGAAGTTACTTCAGCAGGGAATTTTTGACCACTTTTCCTGACACAGGTAAGCTGAACGCTATCCAGCTTGCCTGTTTGATTTCGTGTTTCGATAGCCATGGATAAGTTAGGGTTCAATTTGTCTAAAATTCCATCTCTTCCAATTAGCTTAATGTCGTCAATTGCCCGCCCGAACATCAGGCATGCAGATGCATTTACATCCAATATCCGGCCATCAGGTGTAGTTAGCAAAATGGCATCCAGCGAAGAGTCAAAAATGGCATGGTAACGCTCTTCACTTTCCTGCAATGCTCTTTCGACCTCTTTACGGATTGTTATATCGCGAATATTGCATTGAATGACCTTCTTTTTATTGACGAAGTAGAGATTGCTTACAAACTCGACATTTATTTTTTTGCCAGTCGCAGTTTCTAGTGGCAGATTTTCATAACGTACATATTGCCTGTTTTGCAATTCATAAAATTTCTCCTGGTTGGCTGCGATATCTTTAAAAAATCCGATTTCCCATATTTTTTTTTCAATAAACTGTTCCTGTGAATAACCCAGAAGCTCCGATAAATAGGGGTTCACGTCCTTAATCCTTCCTGTTTCTGCATCAAGGATAAGAATCCCATCTTTGGCTGATTCAAAAAGCCTGCGATACCTTACTTCCGAAGCGATTAACTTCTCCTGTAAAACTACGCCTGCCTGGTTAATATCTTGTTGTTTAACTTGACCCGAATCTGTTAACATGTTCATTTTATTTATATTGAATCTTCACACAGCAAAGTACACTCTATTCAAGTGTCAAAGCATTATACAATTGCTGAATAAGTTTGCATAATTCACACATTTTCAAAATATAACTGTGAATCATACAACTAATTTCCAGAAATATATAACTCATTGGGGATAGATCGGACGCAACTTTAACCCCGATCACAAAAGGATCAAATTCTATAGAATATGCTCAATATAAATGTCGGAAAATATGTTTTTTCAAAAGTCCTTGATGGGTACTTTTCGGGCATAAACAATGCCTACAGGTTTATAGCCCTCTTTTTTAAAGAATTGTTCAAAAGACCTTTTCACCTGCGCGAGGTTATCAATCAATGCTTTGAAGTGGGCTTAAAATCGCTGGCCCTTATTTCACTGACCGGTTTTATTGTTGGCCTTGTTTTCACAAAACAATCGAGACCTTCTCTGGAGGAGTTTGGGGCAACATCATGGCTGCCCTCGCTAATTGGGATTGCCATCATCAAGGCATTGGGGCCACTTGTGACTGCCTTGATCTGTGCAGGAAAGGTGGGTTCAAGCATTGGCGCAGAATTGGGTTCGATGAGGGTGACCGAGCAGATAGATGCAATGGAAGTGTCTGCTATCAATCCATTTAAATACCTGGTTGTAACGAGGGTTGTGGCCACAACGGTA
>JBAXWR010000213.1:0-12280 GCA_037128295.1 Mariniphaga sp. | reverse complement strand
TGCTACAAGGCGCTATGATGAAAATATTGAGCATTGCAGGCTCTTTGGGATTTTCGGTCGTAAACTCCAGATGGGACGATGGCTATTATCGCGATAGCAATTATCATTCAGTCGATCCGTTATTTCTTGATTTACATATTGGTGCAGAGTACCACCTGAGCAATAAGGTTGGTTTATTCCTTGACCTGTCAACCGGGGTTTCGACTTTAGGCCTTGCATTTCATTAAAAAAAGATAAGGGTTAGTTAGTAGTTTGATGAGTATTTGGAAAGCGGTGTGTGGCAGTTTCTGGCTACGCACCGCTTGTTTTTATCCAAATGTTCCTTTTATTGCAAAGAATTCAGTTAGATTTGTATAATCTTAAATATGCTATTAGAATGAAACCATATCCTTTTTTCTGCCTTTTGCTTTTCATCGGCTTTTCTTCTGTTCTTCATGGTCAGGTGCTTTTCTCGCCTGCCGAGTTGGGTGCTGCCAATACCGCAGGTTCAGTTTCCTACATGAGCGACGAAGAAAAGAAGGTCGTTCAGTATATGAACTTGGCACGTATGGATGGTGATAAGTTCTACCAGTCCTTTATTCCTGAATTTCTCGAATACTACAACAGAGCTTTTAGCGATAAAATTCAACCCAATAACAAATACTTGCTTTCACTCAAGGCCGATCTGAAAAAAGTCAAAGGGCTTGTTGTGCTTCAACCTTTCAAGAACCTCTATTTATCTGCAACTTTTCATGCCAGGGATATGGGTAAATTGGGAATGACCGGTCACAACTCTTCCGATGGGACAAGTTGCGACAAACGAATCAGACGGTTTTACCCCAATGCAAGTTGTTGGTCCGAAAACTGTTCTTATGGCATGGGTTCTGCGATCAACATTGTTTGTCAGTTGTTGATCGACGATGGTATTTCTTCATTGGGTCACCGGACCAATATCCTTAAATCTGTACAACGGCTTGTGGGTGTATCTATTGCGCCTCATAAAGGTTACAATTACAATTGTGTCATGGATTTTTCGTGCGATTGAGGTTTTAATTGTAGGTTTGAACAATGGCTTTTTTTGGAAAATGAATGTCATAATGGTCCGGGCCCAAATCAAACCTTATTTACATTGTTCAGATTGTATTTTTTATCACTAGCCGGAACGCAAAAATAAAAGCCATCATCATTAACCCAAAAAAGATTGGTGGCGGCCATAATTCGTCCCATGTGTTCACGATGCCCCGATCCGGATGGTTTGCCAGATAAACCACCTCCACCTTGTCCCCAGGTTGTAACCGCGACAACGGTTTAGCCAATGCCCTTCGGATGATATGGGAATTGCCTGTCGCATCTTCAAATGCAATCATCGGAAATGTTTCTCTGCCAAGATCCCCATCGTTCAATCGGGAATAATTACTCTTCGCTCCCTCTACAATTCCAACAGCCTTAAGACCTTTTGTACGGTAATCGTTGGCCCGTTGATAAGTCAGGTAAGTCCCAAGCCCACAGGCAGGAATTGCAAGGGATAAAATAAAGAGAGCAGGAAATCGGACCGGGTTTAGCTTAAGATTGGAAATGACCATTGGCAACAAATGGAAGGGATCCTCCATGGATGGATCCCCTGAAATAAGGATTCCCGAAATCCAAAGTAAAATGACCAACGCCAAAAATCCAAGTACAATGCCAATAAGCACAAACTCCTTCAAAACTAGTAGTTGTGCATTTTGTGGGTTTGAAGGGTCATAGGCCACAGGAACCTTGTCTTCAATTTGCAGGGATGGGAAAGCTGTAAAAGACCGGCTGCTGATCCTGATTGACACTCCCGACAAGTCCTTAAACTCAAAAACCGGTGCTTTAAGGGAATCTTGTCCAGGTGAACCAACCAAGGTTGCCATCGTTACAACAATGGCTTCAGCCCTTTCGCCCGTTGCCAACAATTTTACCGGATTTTTCAGCAAAGCAACAATCGAAAAAACCAAAATCAGAACAATTCCGCTCAAAATCCATCCCATCCAACCTGTATTCATTCTTTGATTATTTTTTCTAGGTCAAGAAGCCCAATATATGTGATAAAAGGGTCACTTGTTGTGGCTCCGGCTTCACAGTTGTGCTTGATCACAAATTTTCCGTCTTTAAAATAAGTGATATCCTCGACAAATGAAAATTGCCTGCGATTAAACAGTATTGTAAACTCCTTATTTGACAGGGTTTTAACTATCAGGTAAAAGGTTTCGTTGTCGCCTCGATATTGCCTGTCTATAACTTTTAAGGTGACTTTTGCATACTTTTCTTTGTCAACCGGAACATTGTGTAATGAATACCCCACTTTAAATTCCGCTGTACTTTCGAGGATCAAACTTGCCCTTTCCTTTTCAATTGTAAACGGACGTAAGGTTTCCAGAACATCACCATTGATAGAGGATATGACGAGAAATGTCGAATCCCAGTTCCTGCCGAAAATAATGTCCGGTCCTTTAAAGTAGATTTCACCAACCTGGTCTCGGATTTTAATATTCCATATAAAGTGCTTTAAATTAAATTTATAGTCTTTATGTTTCAAAAAAGGTGTGTTACACATCATAAAGATTAATGAGAGATAGGTCAAAACGAGGATTCTCATTTTCATTTAAAATGATTTTGAATAACTGATCAGGATCACCTGGTCGTAATAAGGTTTTAAGAAATTGACGGCAAGGTCGCTTTTTATCGTTGCCCGATGGGTAAGGTAGATATCCTTGATCAGTTTTATTTTGGTAATGAAAAGGCCGTCCATTAACCCGTTTTTTCCGAAATTTCCAAAGTAGTCCGACGAAAAGCTAAGCCTGTACTGCATCTCCAACCACTGTTTGACTTTTTTGTCGTACCAGAAATTTGCCTCTGCTCCCAACCGCTTGAAAAATAACCGTTTATATTTCCCACTTGCATCCTTTTCGGTGATATAAAGCCCCTTGTCGGCAATCTCAGAATCTGCGATACCGTAAAATTGGAAAGAATAAGGCGATAGCGAAATCCGGAAGGATGGATTGGCCTGATATTTAAAGCCGGGTGAAACGGTAATGTCATAAGGACTTGCAAAAGCCCTGGTACGGCTCAGATGGTTGTAGTCGCGCAGGTAATTCCCGTCGTAAACAGTGAACAGGGAGGAATTTGTTTTCAGGATCAAATTGAGGTTCATTTTATCCCCTTTTCCAAGACTTGTTGAAAAATCGTGAAGCGTGATCAAATTGTCCTGGTAGTTTTGGATGTGATCGGTTTTCGATAACCCCTCTTTCTGGAATCCCAGGATGTAATGCATTTCGTTTGTCATGGCGATTTTATTCCCCTCCTTCCTATAGTTCAACGCCAGATCCAAAGAGGTGTTGAAAGACAAAGTTTTCCTGTCGGGACCAGCCGGATTGTTGAATTCCAATACATTGCCCAAGTTGATTCCGAAGTTGACTGTGTGTTGCCAATATTTTAACTTTGGAATATTCATTGTATCCTGTGCAACCTGTAGAATTGGCTCCACTTTCTTTTTATTGCTTTTTGAAATTGGTTTGGCATATCTCACAGAGTCAACCAGCCATGCTAAGATGCTCCCTTTTGAAATTTGGTTTTCAGAGGTCAGATAACCGAAACTGTACTGATCACCCTTAATCTTCAGGTGGTTGCAAATGATCAACTGCTTGGTTTTGACAAAAATCGTATCATTCTGGGCGAAAGTTTTGGCAACAAAAGCTGAAATCAATAAAATAAACAGGACAACTTTCTTGATGGAATTCATTTGCCGGATTGTTATTAATATCTTGTAAAAAATGGTTTTGTTGAATGAAAGGGAGGTCGATAACCTGGCCTCCTTTTCATTTGGAATTATCATCTATCTGATCTGCTGCATTTCCTGTATCATTTCCTGTTTTAAAGGCATCGCGTCATTCTTGTCATTTGGATTTGCCATCATTTTCAAGCTTTTTGAATCAAGCGAAAAGCAGGTAACACCATAAACCGTACAAGGGCCAGCTATATATATAGAGCTGCATACGTTCACATAATGTGTTAACACATAGCATTTACCTTTTACCAATGTATTATTTGGGATGTTGATCGTATTCCCGCCTGTCTGCCACTTGATCGGGCCGGCTACCCATCCACAAGGATTAGGCCCGGGACAGTTGATTTCTTTTAGTGTCCAACCACTTGGGAAGGCAGCCCCACACAACGCTGTTGCAGTTGCGGTATAAACTCCATTTCCGTTGTCGCTCAAAGTGAAACTGACATTAGTTTTGGGAATGGGTTTTAAGGGAACCTGAATGGTCGTGTTCACGCAATTTTTGCCACAACACACCTGCAATTTTACAGTTAAACTTGTTGCAAGGGTTTGCAATTGCTGCGCCAAAGAATAGTTGAGCGCAATGGCATTGGTATTGCCACCTGAAACAGCAATTGTATTTCCAAAATTATCCACCACACTCCAGATGAATGTGGCATTGGGACATGGAGTTGTCGAAAACCTGATCGGATCGCAGCAACACAGCGGCGGGGTATTGCCGCCTACAATTTGGGGTACCGGCAGATTGTAGGCGACCGGGTCGCAACAAAAACATGGAGGAATATTGGTGACCGGTTTTCCGATTACCGAAGTCTGAGCTTGCATGCCTGTTCTATCCAACGAATTTGCATTCAAATTGCCTGTCCTTTCCTGTGAATTGGCCGTAATTGCCAGAAAAAGACTGACAATCAGAAATAAAAGGTTCTTTTTCATTTTTTATCGATTTTCAATTTGCCTACTCTGTCCAGTTTTCAGCATCCCTGTTTATTAATTTTATTTGATGATTTCACCATTTCTGATGGTTATCGAAGTACTTGTTTTCAATTCTTTAAGTGAAGTTCTTAGCCTTTCAATTTTATCGTGTGGAACGGTGGGATAGTTTTCAATGTCTGCTATTGCATCCTCAATGGACTTGTATTTTTTAATGTTGGTTTCGTCCGAATCCATCTTAATGATTAAAAGAGGGGTCGAATCAACTTTCTTTTTGTTAAATATATTCATTGGAAATTTATTGCGATTCATCTTGTTGACTTAAATTTCGGTTAAATATATGCGCAAGGATTCCCTGCTGCAATAGCAAATCAGTTAACGGTGGGTATGGGTAAACGAACGGTAGTAAAAATTAATTTAACGGTAAATCAGGTTTGATTGCAAATTTCTAGTAGGGCAGCCATTAGCCAGCCGCCAGTAGCTAGTTGCCAATTTTATAAAGCTGTGGGGGCAACGATATAATCACTTCTGTTCCGTGCGAGTTGGAGTTCCTGTTGCTGAGGTCTTCGAGCATGATCGGTTTTGGAAGGTCCATTTTTGTGCTTAACAACTTCAGCCTCTCTTCAATAATCTGAATCCCTTTTGAAATATGATCTTCCGCTTTGTGCTTCCGGGCCTCATTAATTCCGATTCCATTGTCTGAGATTTTAATAATCAATGATTTGGAAATGACTGAATCAACGTTTATATCTTCGAATGTAAAAGAAATGGTGACCTTACCGGTGTTCCCACTGTTGATAATTCCGTGCCATAGGGTATTTTCAACAAAGGGCTGGACGATCATGTTCGGTAACTGAACCGATCCCGGATCTATTCCATCTCCTGTAAATACTTCATAGGTGAAGCTCTCCTGAAACCTGAGTTTTTCAAGATCAAGATACAGCTTAAGACGGGCAACCTCTTCTGAGATCAGGATAAACCCATTTCCTGCCGTGTCGAGGTTTTTCCTGATCAACCTGGCCATCATTGAAACATAATCATTTGCCTCTTCGTTCCTTTTGGAATTGATTAGGTATTGGACGGAGTTGAGCGCATTAAAAATGAAATGGGGGTTCATCATTGCCGAAAGTGCCTGGTGCTTCAATTCATTGATCCTTTCGGACAATTCAAGCTCATTCCTGATTTTCTGATTTTGCAGTTCCCATCTCCACGAAATAAATAGGATGGAAATTAGAACGGATAGGAGCAACATTCCCAACCTGAACCAGTAGGTCTCATAATACCATGGTTTTATTTCAAAATTGATGTTGCATGGTTTTCCCCAAACACTGTTCTGACATTTTGCGACGATGGTCAATTTATACGAACCATGGTCGAGTGACCTAAAATCCAGAAAATCGAGATCTGTTTCTGTTGAATCCCCATTCAATACATATTTATACCTGACAGAACCGGGTGAGGAATAACTTAAAGCTTTGAACGATATGACGATATGGTTTTGGTCTGGTTTTAGGATCAAATAGTTGGGATCCATAAAAACAGAATCACCCACAGCAAACTTTGTTATTTTGACTTTTGGTGGCGGGTTACGGTAACTGTCGAAAAGCTTCACATTTAACACTGACATGCCATTACTTGTACCAATGTTTAGTTCATCATTTTTTTTATCGTAACAAAGCGAAAATACTTCATCGGAAGGAAGGCCAGTTTGTGTATTCATAAATTTAACAGATTCATTATCAATTAAGTATAAACCTTTCATGTTGCCTACCCAAATCCTCATTTTGTTATCCGAGGCAATGGATGTCGAGGAAGAAAAATCAAATCCTTTTAGGCTCGTTATCGTTTTGATTGAGTCTTTATTAGGGTCATAAACCCCAATTCCCTTCTCTGAGGTAATCCAAACCCTATTGTGGGAATCCTGATAGATTGATGTGATTTTGGAGTTAAGTACAGGATCGGAAGGGAACAAACGTTTATTCCAATCTTTCAAGCCGGATTTTCCTGTGTTGGGCGTAAGTTTACACAAACCAAGACCGGTTCCAATCCAGACATTCTTTTGTGAATCCTCAAAAATAAAATTGATGCGGTTTACATTGGTACGATCCCCAAATATGTATTTCTTAGATAATTCGCTGTTAATGTGATTAATATCGTGGCATACGGAAATCGAATTGTCCCAATTCCCAAAAAGATAATCACCGTCCGACGTCCTGCAGAATGCTGAATACACCAATAAATGGAATTTGATCCCTTTGTCGTTTAAATTGATGATATCGCTTCCTCCAAAAGCGCCACACACATAGATTTGGCCATTAATATTTGAGATATTGTTGATGTTTTCGGTTAGGGTTTTTCTGGTATTGCTATTTAAAGGGGAAAATTTCCCATTATCGAAAATATTTATCCCGTTAAAAGTCCCGATGATTAATTTGCCGGTCCGTTCTTTTACCATTGAATAAATGTTGTTGTTGCTCAACCCATCGTTCTCGTTGAAGTTTTTCAAATAGAGGTTGTTGAGACAGTAAACACCTTTTCCAAAGGTACTTACCCAAATATTTCCCTCAGTGTCTTCGAGGAAGTTATTGACAAGTGTATTCTGAAGCTTCATTTTACTCCCGATGTCGATGAAATTTTCTGAACTTTTTGGGATCAGATAGAAGCCCCTGTTCATGATCGAAAACCAGATATTGCCATTCTTGTCTGTCAAAACCGAAACAACATCATTATTTCCGTCCAGGTCAATCTTAAACCGTTGAACAACACTGCCTTTTATTATCCTGTAGATCGCTCCCCTTGTACCAAGGTAATAGTCGTCATCATTCCCTTTAGAAAGACAGTAAATTGGCATTTCAGGCAAACCGCTGATATTTAATTTCTTAAGTGAATCACCGATAAATTCGGATAGTCCTTCTGTGGTTAAAGCGACCATCTGTCCATTTTTTAGCTGTTCGAGTTTGACAACGTGCTGGTTCATTGGAAGAGTATAGTCGGATCTTTTATCACCGATTTTCTCGTGGAATATATTGATACTTCCCCATGAGCGGTATGCATATAGTTTTTGGCCGCCATGTTCCAATGTATCCAGAAGTAAATAGGATGTGGCGAAATTTTTCCCTTTTATCTTTTTGCAATAATTTTCAATGTGTCCATCTCTTAAAACATTGATCCCTTTTTCGTAATTGCCAATATAGATTTCACCATTTTTCCCTTCAACCAGCGAGATGATAGAATTGGAATTCAGCCCGTCATGGATCCTCAAGGTCGTGAAGTGGATTCCATCGAAATTGCTCATTCCGTTCGATGTGGCAAACCACACCAATCCGTTTTTATCTTGAATAAGACCATAAACAGTTGAAGAAGCCAACCCGTCTGTTGAAGTGTAATGATAATAGGAAGGTGTCTGTGAATTAACCCTGCCCAATGAAAGGAAACAAATTAAAGCCAAAAGGACTTTTCGGTTAAGCATGTTCAGATTGTTTTTAGCATAGCTTTTATCTTTTGAATAAACTCAGGTGCTTTGCGGCGCGACAGCTCAACCTTACTCTCATCGGTCATGGTAATGTAGTATCCGCCGAAACTCGAATAATCCTTTACATATTTCAAATTGATAAGGTGCGATTTATGGGCCCGAAAGAAATTATCCTGAGGCAAGGTTTCTTCAAATTCTTTTAAGGTACGCGAAACCGTTTTGTTCTTTCCGCCTTTTATATAAATCAAAGTATAACACCCATCGGCTTCAAGACGGATCAGATCATCAAATGCTATTAAATCAAAACCATGTGTTGCTGGAATTGCAATTTTGTTTGCCTCATGAAAAGGTTCAATTTTTGGGACCTTGTTTCTTAAAGACAAAAGGTTTTTGACTGTTTGTTTTAATTCTTTGATATTTAATGGTTTAAGCAAATAGTCGGCAGCTCCTGCTTTTACAGCCCTTATCCCAAACTCTTCGTGGGCACTAACGAATACGACGAGAAAATTCCGTTCTTCAAAGCCATCCAGAAAATCAAACCCGTCGAGTACTGGCATGTTGATGTCAAGAAAAACAACCTCAGGATGATGGATATTTACAAGTTCCCGGGCTGAAACAACCGAATCGGCACAACCAATCACTTCAATTTCAGGACAATAGTTTCCGACGATTATCCTGAGGTTCTCCCTGCCATATCGTTCGTCATCCACAATAATTGCGGTAAGGCTTGTAATTAAAGCTGGGGCTGTTGTCATTATTTGATATTTCGACTAAGTATGAAATATCAAATATAGGACTTTAATTTCCAAATATCCTACATATCCATATTTTATATATATATTTATTTAGATAATTGGATATGTAAGTTGAAACAAATTGGATAATAAATGGAGATAAAGTTGAAATAAATTGGCAATATTTATTTGTCAGATAGTTACAAGGACTTGTTGAGGTTTAGGAACAGCTCTAGCCCTTTGCGTTTTGGCTCGTCAAATACCAAACCGAGGTTTTCATGGAAGTATTCGTTGATGTGATAATCAGGATAGACCTTATCATATTCATCTATTACGTCTTGTATTTGCAGAACGCCCCAACCCAGAGCCCGGTTAAATTCCGAAACGAACTCAATCGGCAATGGTTTATTGGCGATCCAGCAGGCAAAAACAAAATCGAAACCAGTGAAGGTTTTCCATGCCTCACCAAGGTCATAACAATATTTATACCTTGAGCAAGCACCAAAAGCCTTGTCACCGATCACAACCGCAGCAGTAAAGTGATCTAGCTCCTGTTCGGCAAATCCTGTTTTTCCGTTTTCCCAGACTGGAGAAATTTTCCAGTAATGTTTTGAAAGAACCTTGATCAATTGAACAGAAGTCCGTGATTGGTCATCCAAAATCACTTTTTTTATCTCTTCCAACGGTGCATTGCTGACAAGGATGACTGTTCTGACGGTCCCGGAAGAAGCAATACAGTAGTCTGAGATAATATGCCCCCCCTTTACATCGGCGATTGCGGCAACAGGGATCAACCCGATATCTGCCTGGTCATTTGAAAGCTTAGTTGCACATAATGAGGGTATATCCAAAGTCAGATCTATATCTTTGATCAGATCTGAATGTTGTAACCCATAAACAAATGGTTTCGTATTGAGGTACGAAACCGCAGAAATTCTTATTCTTTCCATAATTGAATTTAACAAAAACAAACATAGTAAAGTTTTCAGAGAATCGACATGACATTTACAGGATCGTTGATAACAATCACTTTTAACAGATTTTACTACCTTTGCGGGGAATAGAAAAAGTTTTTAAAAATGGAATTACAATTACTGACCGCCATTTCGCCTGTTGACGGACGATATCGTGACAAAGTCGTGGAACTAGCAGATTATTTTTCGGAATTTGCATTGATCAAATATCGGGTATATGTTGAAATAGAGTATTTTATAGCTTTGACAGAAATACCTCTTCAACAATTGATGGATTTCAATCCCGAACTGAAACCCGCGCTCAGGGAAATTTATGAGTCATTTGACTTGAACGATGCACAAAAAATTAAGGAGATCGAGAAAGTGACCAACCACGACGTTAAAGCGGTTGAATATTTTATTAAAGATCAATTTGATGTTTTAGCGATTGAAAAATACAAGGAATTTATCCATTTCGGGTTGACTTCCCAGGACATCAACAACACTGCAGTTCCGTGTTCTTTGCGCGATGCGATGCAAAATGTCTATCATCCGTTGATTGACGAATTGATTGCAAAACTTGAAGCTATGGCATTTGCCTGGGAAGATGTTTCAATGCTTGCAAAAACTCATGGTCAGCCAGCCTCTCCAACCCGTCTTGGAAAGGAGATCAAAGTGTTTATCGAAAGACTGAATGTGCAGATCGAGCTGTTGAAAGGGATCCCCTGTCATGCCAAGTTTGGCGGGGCAACCGGGAATTTCAACGCACATCATGTCGCATATCCTTTAATAGATTGGGTGGACTTTGCCAATAACTTTGTTCGCGATGTGCTTCAACTTGAACGCTCACAAGCCACAACCCAGATTGCCCATTACGACAATTATGGGGCGATCTTCGATAATATGAAACGGATCAATACTATACTGATTGATTTTGACCGCGATTTCTGGACATACATCTCCATGAACTATTTCAAACAGCAAATAAAAAAGGGGGAAGTAGGCTCATCGGCTATGCCGCACAAAGTCAATCCGATCGATTTTGAAAACTCGGAAGGAAACCTTGGAATCGCCAATGCCATATTTGAACATCTTTCTGCAAAACTTCCGATTTCGCGCCTACAGCGCGACCTTACTGATTCGACAGTTTTGAGGAATATAGGAGTACCTATAGCCCATACAATTTTGGCTATCAAATCGACAATAAAAGGTCTTGACAAATTACTCCTGAATACAGAGGTAATTGAGCGTGACCTGGAAGACAATTGGGCAGTGGTTGCAGAGGCGATCCAAACCATACTGCGCCGCGAAGCTTATCCAAATCCTTACGAGGCTTTAAAAGACCTGACACGTGTAAACCGCAAGATCGACAAAGAACTGATGCACGAATTCATTGACAATCTGACAGTCAGTGTGGAGATTAAAAATGAACTCAAACAAATTACGCCTCAAAATTACACGGGCGTATCTATTTAATTATATTCTCATGAAAGGTCTCTACCTTCTTTTAAAACGTTTTATTTATCCTTATAAAGGTCTGGTTGTTGCAGCTTTTGCATTTAATCTTTTAGGGGCGATTTTTGGGGCTTTTCAGTTTGCTGCCCTAAAGCCAGTTCTTGAGGTTTTGTTCAGTGCCCAGAAATTGATTGATAAACCGGCTCCATGGTCTATGTCAATTGAAAGCATCACGAGTAATATCATGTACCAACTCAGCCTGATCATCCAAAAGTATGGGAGTGAAAAGGCTTTGATTTATATTGGTATTTTCCTGATGATCATGGTCTTCCTGAAAGTTTTATTTACCTATCTGGCTTTGTACGCATTGGTTCCTTTACGGAATGGCGTTGTACTGGACATCAGGAACCAGATTTACCTGAAGATCCTTGAATTGCCGATTGGTTTTTTTTCGGAAGAACGTAAAGGTGATATCATAGCCCGCATGACAAATGATGTTCAGGAAATCGACAACTCCATTATGAGTTCGCTCGAAATGCTATTGAAAGAACCACTTCTGATCATTATCTATCTTGGAGTCATGATCTACATGTCGTGGGAACTTACATTATTTGTTTTTCTGTTGTTGCCGGTAGTCGGTTACCTGATTGGCAAGGTGGGTAAGAGCCTTAAAAAACCCTCTATGAGAGGTCAGAACAAGATGGGGGAACTTCTATCTACGATTGAGGAATCGCTTTCTGGTCTTCGGATCATCAAAGCTTTCAATGCAGAGAAAAAGGTAATCGTTCATTTTAGCAAGCAAAACTCTGAATATTACCATATTATGAATAGTTTGATGTGGCGCAGGTATCTTGCCCATCCAATGAGCGAATTTCTCGGGACATTTGTGATTATCATCGTTTTATGGTATGGTGGCAGATTGGTTTTGAGCAATCACAGCACATTGGCCCCG
>JBAXWR010000212.1:0-12340 GCA_037128295.1 Mariniphaga sp. | reverse complement strand
TATTTGGCGGCGGAAAATCGAAACAGTATGCCTATGTTTTTGATGCCAATACAGCAGAATTACACCTTAAAAAAATCAACGAATGCCTCGAAAATAATGACCTTGTCAGCTATGAATATTCGGCAGTCAGAGAGGGGAAGACGTTATTTTTTGACGCCAGAATAGTTTTTCTGGAAAAAGACCGAGTGTTGCGTTTTATCCGGGATATAACGAGCTGGAAACAAAGTGAAAATGAGATCCGGAAACTAAATCAGGCCATTGAGCAAAGCCCCGTTTCCATCGTCATCACTGATCTGGAGGCCAATATCGAGTATGTCAGCCCGGCGTTTTACAAAACCACCGGATATTCTTTTGAAGAGGTACAGGGGAAAAACACAAATTTATTAAGGTCCGGCAAAACAAGTGATGAATTGTACCGCGATTTATGGAACACCATCAAATCAGGGAAAGCATGGCAGGGCGAATGGATCAATAAGAAGAAAAACGGCGAATTGTACTGGGAGTCAGTGTCGATTACCCCTATCCTGGACAAAAATGATAAGCTGATCAACTATCTTGCAGTCAAACAAGATATTAGCCAAAAGAAACAAGCTGAACAGGAAATCTATGAATTGAACGCTTCTCTTGAAATAAAAATTAAAGAACGGACAAAAGAACTCAGGGAAACCAATGACCATTTAATCAAGGAAATCGAAGAAAGGAAGCAAATAGAGGAAGCATTGTTGATCAAGACGTCCGAATTGGAGAATTTCTTTAATGTTTCACTTGATTTGCTGTGCATTGCCGATAAGTCAGGAAATTTCATAAGGGTAAATAAAACATGGGAGAATATTCTTGGTTTCTCCATTTCCGAATTGGAGCAAATGAAGTTCCTTGATTTTATTCATCCTGACGACATGGATGAAACGATGGCAGTGATGTCTGAGTTGGACGAACAAAACCCCATATTAAACTTTGTCAACCGTTATAAAACGCAGGATGGCACTTACAGGTTCATTGAATGGAACAGTTCTGCAACAGGTAATTTACTCTATGCCGCTGCCCGCGATATCACAGAACGAAAAAGGGCAGAAGAATTTGAAAATGAAATGTTGCAATTGTCGCCTAAACTGACAGGGGTCACAATTTCTGAAATCAACGATGCGATCGAAATGGCCCTGAACAGGATTGGTCAGTTCCTGTTTGCCGATAGGACTTATATTTTCGAATTTGACAGCTTAGATAACACAATCACAAATACTTACGAATGGTGCGGAGAAGGGATCTTTTCTGTAAAGGAATCCTTTCAGAAAATACCCCGGCAGAAAGTTCAAAAACTGGTCGATCTGCTACAAAAGCAAGAAAATGTGATTATCAAATCAGTTATAGATTTACCCGACGACTGGCATGATGTTCGTGAATCATTGGTTGCACACAAGATCCAATCCTTGATCTTAATCCCCATGCTTGTTGAAAACGATCTGATCGGGTTTGTCGGATTGGACTCAGTGAGCAATAAAAAAACTTATTCGCAGGCCGAAATCAATATCCTTAAAGTTTGGAGTAGTATGCTGGCAAGTCTGATCAACAACCAGCGCAAAGAGGGACTGCTCGAACAAACGCGTAAAAACTACGAAACGTTCTTCAATACGATCGACGATTTTCTGTTTGTTCTTGATAAGAGTGGTCATATCATCCATACCAATTCAACTGTCAACCAGCGGTTGGAATATACACAGGAAGAACTGACAGGGCAGCCGGTAATCATGGTAAGACCTCCTGAACGCCGTGATGAGGCATTTAAAGTGATGCGCGAATTGTTATCGGGCGAAACCCAGACCTGTTCGATTCCTTTAATGACCAAATCTGGCAAACAGATCCCTGTTGAAACCAGGGTGAAAGAAGGTTTCTGGAATGGCCAGCCAATTATTTTCGGAGTCAGCAAAGACATATCACAAATTAAACTGTCGGAGCAAAAATTTGCCAGTGCATTTCAGGCCAATTCGGCCATGATGGCCATATCATATTATGATGATGGTCGTTATATCGATATTAACAATTCGTTCCTTGAAACAGTGGGTTACTCAAGGGAGGAAATCATTGGAAATACCAATATAGGGTTAGGGCTTTTCGATGATATTGATCTAAGGAATAAGATACTGGACCATCTGAACAATCATATCCCTGTCCGCAAAGTGGAGGTTAGGATACGGACCAAAGACGGGCAGATCAAAACCGGATTGTTGTCGGCCGATTCTATTTATATTGGTGAAGATCGTTGTTTGCTGAGTGTGACAATGGATATTACAGAACGGAAAAAGGCAGAGGACGAGCTTCGCATCGCCAGGTTGGAAGCCGACAGGGCAAATCTTGCCAAAAGCGAATTTTTATCGCGCATGAGCCACGAATTGCCCACCCCGATGAATTCAATCCTGGGGTTTGCCCAGTTGCTCGAAATGGGACAACTTAGTGCTGGGCAGAAAAAGGGTGTTTCCCATATTATGCGAAGCGGTAAACACCTTCTCGATTTAATCAATGAAGTTC
Source organism: Mariniphaga sp. (assembly GCA_037128295.1). GTDB lineage: Bacteria > Bacteroidota > Bacteroidia > Bacteroidales > Prolixibacteraceae > JAAFHB01. The sequence continues at coordinate 9,817 of JBAXWR010000212.1, read as the reverse complement.
TGGATATCGCCCGGATTGAAGCCGGACGGCTCTCATTGTCGCTGGAACCTGTGCAACTCAGTTCAATTATTCCGGAGATGACTGATACCGTAAGACCTCTGACCATTGACAAAAAGGTGGTTATAAGGATCATAAATATGCCAAATGAACAGATGTTCGTAAAAACAGACCGGCAACGACTGAAGCAAATTTTGATCAACCTTCTCTCCAATGCAATCAAATACAACAAAGATGGTGGACAGGTATTTATTAAAACCGAACCCTCTCCAAATAGTGAATCGGACACTTCCTTTATTCGGATATCAATTGTCGATACGGGATTGGGGATTTCTAAAGAGGACCTGCCAAAATTATTTAATCCATTTGAAAGGATTGGCGCCGAAAAATCGCAAACCGAAGGAACCGGGCTTGGACTTGCGGTTGTCAAAAAGTTGATGGAGGCCATGGGGGGCAAATTGGGTGTAGATAGCACTTTCGGTGAAGGTAGTACATTCTGGATCGAATTGCCAGGTTGTGAAAGCCCACATAATGCTTTGGAAAAATCGGGTAAATTGAATGGGATTGAAACCAATATTCAAGTGAAAACCGGAAAGATTCTCTATGTTGAAGATAACCCTTCTAATATAGAGCTTGTTGAAGAAGTCCTGGCAATTCAGCATGAGGGCATTCAATTGTTCACAACTGTATATGGCAAGTCGGCTGTGAACCTTGCAATCACTCACCAGCCAGATTTAATCCTTTTGGATCTCAATCTGCCGGATATACATGGAAGTGAAGTTCTTAAACTGATCCTTGCAGAAGAGAAGACAAGGAACATTCCGGTTGTGGTCATCAGTGCCGATGCTATGCCCCAACAACTTGACAGATTATTAAAGGCGGGAGCAAAACATTATCTGACAAAACCGTTGGATATATCGGAACTGTTAAAAATAATCGATAGGTACATAACCGATTAACATTAAGCTGAAATTGAACCAATGATGAACGATCATAACAAATCAAAAGAGGAGCTCCTTCTCGAATTGGATGCTCTGCGGGAAGAGTTGAAATCCTTAAGAGCCCAAATTGAGTCAGCAAACTTCATCGAAAATGAAGGGAAAAGACTGGATGAACCTGCCAGAAGTGAAGCTCTTTATAAATCGATACTGGAGGCGTCACCCGATGTGATTACCATTGCAGATTTACAGGGGAATATACTCTTAACATCTCCACGGGCAGGGGAAATGTATGGCTTGTCACAAACGGAAGACCTTAAGGGACTGACGGTTTTTGATTTTTTGGATGAAAAGGACCATCCAAAAGCAATCAGCATGATGACCAAAATGTATGAAGGTCCGCAAGGGATGGTCGAATATCTTGCGAAACGTAGTGATGGCACCACCTTTGAAGTTGAAGTGAACAGCGATTTTATCCTGGACAGCAGTGGCAAACCGGTGAATATGCTGATTATCATACGCGATATATCCCAAAGGAAACGCATTGAAGAAAAGCTTAGAAAAAGTGAAGAAACCTATAGGAACCTCGTTGAATCGGTCAATGATGTGATCTATGAAATGACGCTTGATGGTACAATCATCTATTTAAGTCCTTCGGCAGAAAAGATTATTGGCTATACCGCTGAGGAATTAATCGGAACCAATGTATTTCGCATTGTATATCAAGAAGATATACCTGGATTATTGAAGAGGCTAAGTGACAATGATGAACAGCAGTCCCGACATTTCGATCTTCGGTTTGTTTCAAAGGATGGAGATTTGTGCTGGGTTCGTTCGCTGCCAACAAATGTAATCGAGAATGGCGTTATCGTTGGCAGAAAAGGTATTCTATCCGATATCACGCAACAAAAGCTTGCAGAGCTTGAATTGAGCGAAAACGAGAAAAAATACAGAAGCATTTTTGAAAATATCCAGGATGTTTATTATGAAATCGCTGTTGATGGAACAATATTGGAGGTTAGCCCATCAATTGAATTATTTTCAAAAGGCCTTTATAAAAGGGGAGACGCCTTAGGCCTTTCAATGTTCGATTTTTATACAAACAAGGAAGATCGCGAACATCTTCATAATGAACTTCGGAAGCATGGTCGAATCACCGATTTTGAAATTGCACTTAAAAATAGGGATGGTTCCATCCTGTATTGCCTTTATTCGGCCAAATTGGTTTTTGATCAACATGGGAATCCGATAAAGGTCATTGGAAGTATCCACGATATTTCGGAACGCAAATTTGCTGAACAAGCGCTTAAGAATAGCGAAGCTTCCTTGAATTATGCCCAGGAGATTGCCAAAATGGGAAGTTGGGAACATAACCTGATTACCAACAAAATGACCTGTTCAAAGAATTATTGCAAAGTAATGGGATTGTGTTCCTGGGCAGGTGATGATCACTTATATGACCGGTTCATCCTTACAGTACTTCCTGAAGATCTTAAGCTTGTGAAATACTTGCAGGAAACCAGCTACACCGAAAAAAAAACGGAACAGGTGGATATCCGTATCAGGATGCCCGATGGCTCAATCAGGTGGATTCGAAACAATGTAACTCCGGTTTTCGAGAATGGGCAATTGATCGCATTAAAGGGTGTCAACATTGATGTGACAGAACAAAAGCTGAATGAAGAGAAAATCAATCACCAGAACGAACGGTTGCAGGCAATCCTTGAGGCAATACCAGATCTCATTTTTGTAACAGCCAGGGATGGCACCTATCTTGAATATTACAGTTCTGAGTCTGATAGATTGGTAGTACCTGATAATCAAATAATCGGCAGGAATATCAAAGAACTGTTCAATAATGAAACTGCTGCACTGCATATAGAAAAAATAAATGAATGTCTTGAACAACAAACGATTATAACCTATGAATTCTCAGGTTCTGCATCCAATAAAGAATTGTTTTTTGAGGTTCGGCTGGCGCCTTTGGGAAATAGCCGGGTACTGACCGTTGCCAGGGATATCAGTGATAAAAGGAAAAACGAGGAGATCCTCAGAAATAGTGAAGAAAAATACCGCTATATGTTTTTCAACAATCCACAACCCATGTGGATTTACGACCTTGAGACACTTGCCTTTCTGGAAGTCAACGAGGCTGCCATCAAACACTATGGTTATAGCTATGAAGAATTCCTTTCAATGACATTAAAAGATATTCGCCCTGAAGAAGATATCGACAATTTATTAAAAGACATCAAAGATAAAAAATGGTCATTGAATAGGCTTGGCGTATGGCGGCACCTGAAAAAGAACGGCGAGCTCATATATGTTGAACTTATTTCCCACTTCGTAAATTTTAATGGTCGAAATGCCAGGCATATCCTGCTCAACGATATTACCGAAAGGAAGCAAATTGAGCAGGAAATCAGAGATCTGAATTCTACTCTCGAGAACAAGATCAACGAACGAACGGCCCAGCTTGAAACGACAAACAAGATCCTTTTGAACGAAATTGAAGTCCGTGAACAGGTGGAACAGGCACTTTCCAGAAGTGAAAAGAACTATCGTACTGTTGTTGAAAACGTCAACGAGGTTATTTTTCAAACCGATATAAACGGATTGTGGTTGTTCCTTAACATCTCCTGGAGTAGAATTATGGGATACAGTGTAGATGAATCACTTGGAGAATCTTTCCTGAACTATGTTCATCCAGATGACAGGCAGGGAAACATTGACTATTTTAAACCTTTGATTAACAGGGAAAAAGAATTTTGTCATCATGAAGTAAGATATCTTACAAAATCGGGTGAAATCATTTGGATTGAAGTTTTTGCCCGGTTAGGGTTGAACGAGAATGGCGAAGTCACCGGCACATTTGGAACCCTACAAGATATTACCATCCGAAAGGAAGCCATTGAAGAGATCAAAAAAGCCAGAATGGAAGCCGAGCAGGCAAATATGGCAAAAAGTGAGTTTTTATCACGAATGAGCCACGAATTGAGGACCCCGATGAATTCAATCCTCGGCTTTGCCCAGTTGCTCCAGATGGGTCAACTTTCAACCAATCAGATGAAAGGGGTCAACCACATCGTAAAAAGCGGTAAACACTTGTTGGATCTGATCAATGAAGTTTTGGATATTTCCCGCATCGAAGCTGGTCATTTAACACTTTCACTTGAACCAGTCCTATTAAGCGATGCCATCAAGGAAACAATTGACATCCTCAAACCATTGTGTTTTGATCGGCAGATAAAAATCGAACAAACGTATTCCCCTGACAACAAGATATATGTAAATTCTGATCATCAAAGGCTAAAACAAATTCTGCTTAATTTAATGAACAATGCTGTAAAGTACAACAGGCTATCCGGAAATATCATGATTAAAGCAGAGAAGAAGCTTCCTGAACCGAATGGTACGGTGAAGGTCAGAACTTCAATTACGGATACAGGCTTTGGAATATCAGCCGATGATATCCCAAAACTTTTTAATCCTTTTGAAAGGATAGGTGCCGAAAAAAGTATTACCGAGGGAACCGGACTGGGCCTTACTGTGGTAAAAAAGTTAGTCGATGCAATGGGTGGCACGATTGGCGTGGAAAGTGAAATAGGCATTGGAAGCACATTTTGGTTCGAACTTCCTTATGCTGAAAACCAACTTGAATTAATTAACAAGAATGGCCGCATAACCGATTCTGATGCGGTGGGCAATGCCAAAGCTGGTACGATCCTCTACATCGAAGACAACTCCTCAAATATTGAACTGGTTGAGCAGATCCTCCTGAACCATCGCACTGGTTTACATCTTATTTCTGAAATGTATGGGAATTCTGCCGAAAGACTAGTCAATTTGCACAAGCCAGATCTGATTTTGCTTGATCTCGATTTGCCTGATGTACATGGCAGTGTTGTATTAAAACGTCTGAAAAAGAACGAGATAACAAAAGATATCCCCGTAGTTATTGTAAGTGCCGATGCAATGTCGCACCAATTGGATCGGTTAATGCAACTGGGTGCAGCATATTATCTGACAAAACCTCTTAATGTGATTGAATTCTTACAGATTATCGACAAATTTGTAGTATTGAAAAACAATGAACCGAATAACAACAGGTCACTAAATCAGTAACTGATGAATCAAGTTTTTCCCAGAAAATTAATTGTGCTGTGCCTGATCTTTCAGATTTTGGGTTCATTAAAATTGTATTCGAACAATACTGATCAGAAGCCACGTGATGTAACGCTTCAATTGAAATGGAAACACCAGTTCCAGTTTGCCGGATACTATGCCGCCATCGAAAAAGGATATTTTCATGATGCAGGAATCAACGTAAAATTGGTTGAAGCAGGAGATGGCCTGAATACGAATGATGCAGTTTTCAATGGACAGGCAGATTTTGGTATTTCCACTTCGGAAGTTTTGTTACTCAGGTCAAAAAACGAAGACCCTGTAATTCTTGCCTCTATTTTTCAACACTCCCCACTTGTATTGATAGCATTCGAAAAATCGGGGATCAAACATGCGCAGGATCTTGTTGGGAAAAGGTTGGCACTGGAAACAAATTCACATGAGATTCAAGCCTACCTGCAAAGCGAGGGGATAAGGCTTGATCAGTGCAAGGTTACCACAGCTACCTTTGATCTGAATCAACTATTTAACAATGAAGTAGATGCAATCAGCGCCTATTCAACAGATGAAACTTTTCAGTTGGAGGAAAAGAACATCAATTATGTTGTCATCTCCCCGCTGATGGGCGGTCTCGATTTTTATGGCGATGTTCTGTTTACTTCATTAAAATTGATGAAATCAAATCCTGAACTTGTCTCCTCGTTCAGGAATGCCTCGCTGAAAGGATGGAAATATGCACTCGATCATCCTGATGAGATGATCGACTTGATTTATGGGAAATACAGCCAGAGGCATTCAAAAACTTATTTGAAACATGAGGCCGATCACATGAAAAGCCTGATCATGAAGGATGTGATTGAAATCGGTTATTCGAACCCCGACAGGTGGCAGCACATTCTTGATGTCTATAAAAACCTAAACCTCGTTGACAAATCAGAGACAATCAAAGGGTTTCTTTACGTTGATTATTTGGGAAACAGCTACCCGATTCCATGGAAATTGATGTTGATTTTTTTACTGATTATTATTTTTGTTTGCTCGGTTACGTGGTTCTTCTATTATACATCGAAAAAGCTGAGGATTGAAATCAAAAACCGTATTCAATTTCAGAATGAACTTGCGGCCAGTGAAGAGACCTATCGTAATCTGGTGGAATCCATTAACGAAATGATCTATGAAGTTTCAGCTGATGGGACCATCAAATATGTAAGCCCTGCAGTTAAAAGGATATTGGGCTATAAACCAGGAGAGATAACCGGTAAAAACTTCTTTGGTTTCATCCATCCTGATGACCGGCAGGATATTATAGAAAAACTTGCAGGACTAATGGAAAAGAATTATTCTTTCCATGAATACCGTCTGATTGATAAGGAGAATATTGTACATTGGGTGCGTTCCTCTACTTCAGCAATTGTCAGAAATGGGGTCATGACAGGCGGTACAGGTTCAATGACAGATATTACCGAAAGGAAACTGGACGAAGAGAAAATCGTAAAAGCAAACCGGTTTTATCTTTTTATCAGTAAAGTTAATGAAGCAATTATTAGGCTGAGGGACAAGCAAAATCTTTTCCAGGAGATTTGCCAAATCGCGGTAGAATATGGGAAATTCAGGATGGCATGGGTTGGGTTGATCAATGAAAAAACAAAAATTCTGATCCCTGTTTTCATCGGAGGGTTTGAAGAAGGGTATTTATCCGAAATCAAAAAAATAAAGATCGGCAACGATCCGGAAGGTCGTGGGCCGGGAGGCTCCGCAGCAAAAGAGGGAAAGCTATTTATTTGCAACGATATTGAAAACGATCCAACGATGGCGATTTGGAGAGATGCCGCCTTGGAACGGGGATACCGTTCATCGATCGGATTACCGATCAAGCAATTTGGCAAAACAATAGGGGTTGTTTCCCTTTATTCATCGGTTCCCTATTTCTTTGATCCTGAAGAAATCGGGCTACTCGATAAAGTAGCCGATAACATCAGTTTTGCTGTTAATTCAATTGAAACTGAAAAAGAAAAAAACGATCTTTACAACCATTTAGAGCTTAAGGTAACGCAGCGCACAGCCCAATTGGCAACATTGAATCAAAACCTGCAAAAGGAAATAGAGGAACGGGAAAAAGCAGAAATTGAAAGCAGCAAAGCAAGGTTAGAAGCTGAAAGGGCAAATATGGCAAAAAGCGAGTTTCTTTCACGGATGAGTCATGAACTAAGGACACCCATGAACTCGATCTTGGGTTTTGCCCAATTGCTTGATATGGGAATACTTAGTACTTCGCAGAAAAAAGGGGTTGCGCATATTCTTCGTAGTGGCAAACATTTGCTCAACCTGATCAATGAAGTACTCGATATTACCAGAATCGAAGCAGGAAAGCTATCTTTGTCGATAGAACCGGTTAAGGTCATTCATGTCATTTTAGAAATGATGGACACCATGCAACATATTGCCCGTGAACGTCAGGTCGTACTCACGTTCTCAGATTCCACTGCGGATGAGTTTTTTGTCAAAGCTGACTATCAACGGCTCAAACAGATTTTGCTCAATCTGATAAGCAATGCAATAAAATACAATCAACCAGGGGGTAATGTGTTGATTAAAGCAGATATCATACCGTCGGAAAAGGTGGAGCATCAGGTTGCAAGGATTTCGGTAACAGACAACGGCCTGGGAATTTCACCCGAAAATATAAATAAACTATTCTCACCATTTGAACGGATCGGTGCAGAAACAACTGAAACAGAAGGATCAGAACTTGGTTTGGTCGTTGTAAAAAAACTGTTGGAGTCCATGGATGGTAGGATCGGATTGAACAGTGAACTGGGAGTAGGAAGTACTTTCTGGTTTGAACTCCCCATTTGTTCCGGCCAGATCGATGAAATCATTGGGACATTTGACCCTTTGTACGCTGAAGCAATACCGGGGCTGGCACCTGGTGTGGTTTTATATATTGAAGACAATGCATCCAATACTGAGTTGGTCAGACAAATACTTTCAACTCATCGCACACATATTCAGCTTATTACAAATACCTACGGAAGGCAGGCTGTAGATCTGGCAATCGAGTACAAACCGTTCCTTATCCTTCTTGATCTCAATCTGCCGGATATCCATGGTAGCGAAGTTCTGAAACTGCTTCAGAACGAGGAAAAAACCAAATCAATTCCTGTAGTTGTAATAAGTGCCGATGCAATGTCGAAACAGATTGAAAAGCTGATAAACCTGGGTGCAAGGCATTATTTGACCAAGCCCCTTGATGTAACCGTCTTATTAAAAATAATTGACGAATTTATTCACGTTTAAACCAATTCTAAAAAAATAATAACAATTAAAAATAAGAACTATGATTGATTCAACCTTTAAAAATGCGAATATCCTGATCGTTGACGACCAGGAAGCAAACATTGACGTATTGGAAGGGCTTCTTGATATGCAGGGATATCAGAATATCAAAACAACCACTGACTCCCGTGAAGTGATCGACCTGTTTAAAACTTTCAATCCTGATTTAATCCTGCTCGACTTATCGATGCCCTATCTGACCGGATTTGATATAATGGAACTCCTAAAGCCACTGGTAAAGCAAAACACATTGTTGCCGATTCTGGTACTTACCGCCGATGTGACCATGTCGGCAAAGCAACGTGCCTTATCCGGAGGTGCAACAGATTTTATCACAAAACCGTTCGACCTGGTGGAGGTAGGCTTGAGGATAAAGAATATGCTCTTTACCAGCTTCCTGCAACAACAATTGCTAAACCAGAATCAGGTTCTGGAAGAAAAAGTGAAGGAGCGTACCCTTGAACTTGAAAATAAAAACATTGATCTGAAAATTGCAAAGGAAAAAGCCGAGGCAAGCGACAGGCTAAAGTCATCATTCATCAATAACATTTCTCATGAAATACGGACTCCATTGAATGGAATTCTGGGATTTCAACAGATTCTGGCGCAACCAGATCTAACGACAGAGGAAAGGGAAGAATATCTGGAGATGCTCAATGAAAGCAGTCAGCGCCTGATTACAACAGTATCCAATTTTATGGAAATCTCATTATTGACTTCCGGTACACAAGAGGTGTATATTACCGCGATAAGCCCAATTCAAGTGATCGATGCTGCCGTGTCAAAATTCAAGAGAAGGTGTGATGCAAAGAATCTTCAATTGAACATCCTTGTTCCGCAGGATCAAGCCAGTATAACTATTAATTCGGATAAGGAACTTTTGTTCAAAATGCTAAACCAATTGGTTGACAATGCGATGAAATTTACGCATGAAGGATCGTTAACGATTGGATATGATTTGGTAAACAGTGAGTTGTGTTTTTTTGTAAAAGATACCGGGATCGGAATATCAGAGGAATCGCAAAAGACACTATTTAAGAATTTTATGCAGGAGGCTGTTGGCAACACGCGCGATTACGATGGCTGCGGGCTTGGACTTGCGATTGTTAAAGGTACTGTTGAATTGCTGGGCGGGAAAGTCAGCGTGGAATCGGTAAAAGGGGAAGGTTCAACATTTTGCTTTACAGTACCTATATAAGTTAACAAACCCTCAAGGTTTTTGAATCCTTGAGGGTTTTTATTTTATGATTTTTGAAACATTGAGGGTTTATCTTTCATTTTGCGGGAACATTCTTCAAAACCTCAACCAGAAAATCCCAGAATTTCTGTACAGAAGGAACATTGACCCGTTCGTCAGGAGAATGAGGTGAACGCATCGTCGGACCAAATGAGATCATATCCCAATTGGGATAAACAGCACC
>JBAXWR010000211.1:0-12365 GCA_037128295.1 Mariniphaga sp. | reverse complement strand
AAAAAAGCAAATGGAGCATCGACAGTTACCGGCTTGCCATTATGACCTACCGGAACGCCAAAACCAAGGAGGAAAAGCGGTCCATGGAACGGATGATCAACGGAATAAAAAATGACTTTGAAAGCGAGATTGCCGCGAACGATAAACGGTTCTTAAAGCTCAATAAAGTAAAAGGTGAACTATTTGCCCTAACGACCCAAACAAGCTTGTTTGAAAAGACAAGAAACGAAAAAACAACCTGGAACAAACAGGTCAAGGAACTCACCGACACAATGACCCAACTTGAAACCGAAATTGAGGATATCCGCAGCAATAAAATTTATGATAATGCTTTTGAATGGCGGTTCGAATTTCCTGAGGTATTGAATGATGAAGGTGATTTTATTGGGTTCGATGTGGTGATAGGCAATCCGCCCTATATCAGGCAGGAAGCATTTTTAAATTCCAAACCCTTTTTGCAGCAAAACTTTAAAACCTATACTGGTACATCGGATTTGTATGTTTTTTTCGTTGAGAAAGGGTTTGAGATTGTCAAAAAAAATGGCAGTTTTTGTTTTATCATGCCTAATAAATGGATGCAGGCCAGTTATGGCAAACCATTGAGGTCATTTTTGTTGGAGTACCACCTACAATCGGTAGTGGACTTTGGAGATTTGCAGGTATTTGACGAAGCGACAACCTATCCTTGTATATTGAACTCGATTAAGGAAAATCCAGGTAAAACATTCAAATCCATTGGAATAAAGACGCTTAAATTCGATTCTGGGTTTGAGGATTACGCAAGATCAGTTGAAACGCAGATGAACTTTTCTGAATTGACTTCTGGCACATGGGTGATCTCATCCGAAGCGGACCAGTTGTTGTTGAACAAGATCAATTCAAAATCGGTCAACCTTTCAGAATATATTGGCGGAAATTCGTTTCGGGGAATTTTGACCGGCCTAACAGAGGCTTTTTTGGTAAACAACATAACAAAGGAACGGTTGATTTTGGAGGACAAAAGTTCCGAAGAATTGCTAAAGCCATTTTTGTTGGGACGGAACATCAAGCCCTATTCAAGCCTCAAAGCCGACAATTGGCTGATCATGGTCCCTAAAGGCTTTACCATAAAGCGGAACCTGCCAGTTAACCATCCGTATCATTTGTCCGAACCGACACCAAGATATGGGGCAATATCGTATAAGGAAGCCTGGGAATGGTTCAGCCAAAGTTATCCTGCAATTGCGCGGCACTTGCTGCCATTCGAAGATAGGGCCGAAAGGCGTACCGACAAGGGCGATTTCTGGTGGGAATTAAGGGCTTGCGACTATTACCGGGAATTTGAGAAACCCAAAATTATGTACCAGGTGTTACAGGTGAAACCTTGCTTTATCTACGACGAAGATGGGCAATATTGCAACAACTCGATGTGGATCATACCAAATGGCGACAAATTCCTTGTTGGCTTGCTCAATTCAAAAATAGGTTGGTGGTTGATTTCTAAATATTGTACCGCAATCCAGAATGGCTATCAGTTGATCTGGAAATATTTTGGCCAGTTCCCTATCCCCACGAAAACGGTAAACCAAAAGGAAATCATTGAATTGGTCGATGAAATTATCGCCTCTAAAAAGCAGCATCCTGATAAGGACATCTCAAAACTGGAATCCAGGATCGACCAACTCGTTTACCAGCTTTATGGCTTAACCGAGGATGAGATAAAGATAGTGGAAAACGCATGAACCATTTCTATTATACTTGATATTCAATGGATTATATCTTTAAAAGAGGTCAGGACAAAAAAAGTTTTTTTTTGAAAAGTCTCATTCATGAATTGTCAATTTTATTACTATCATTGCAAAGTGTCCGAATCTTTATACTTTGCCGATGAAACAGGGTTATATTTTACAACAGTTGTTTTTATTGCTATCAATTACTTTTTTGCTGGCTTTTGTTAAATCCTGTGAAAACAGAAAAAGCCCGTCGCCCAACCCTGCACAAATCCTCTCGCTTAAAACCAAGGCCAATTCTTTTCTACCAGGTCAACCCGACAGTGCCATCCTGTATGCCGATTCTGGATTGGTGTTATGTCGTACCCTACACCTGGCAAGTGATTCCAGTATCAGGTTTTTAAATATAAAAGTTACGGCATTCAAGGCCATGGCGATGTTCGATTCCGCTGTTTCAAATCTTGATAGGGTCCATTCCATTGCAATCGGGATTTCCGATTCGTTGTTGCAAGCCAAATCTTCCCTCGATTTGGGAGAACTGCTCCTCAACGGAGAAAATGTGCAACTATCTGAAAAATATTTGATTGAAGCAAAGAACCTGTACGAATCTACTTTAAAACTACCGATATCCGAAAACCAATTGCCGATCATTTCCTACCAGCTTGGCCGCGCCTATAATCTTTATGGGTTTTGGCTCCGCAACAAAGGTGACTATAAGTTGTCGCAGGAGCTGTATCTGAAAGCTTTGGCTATTTTTCAAAAATTAGACAAACCGAAGGCGATCAGCGCAATTTGTATCAATATCGGATCCAATTATTCAGCTACTGGCAGCTTCCCTGATGCGATCGCTTACTATAGACTGGGTCTGCAAGCAGCTAAACAGTCGAATGATACGGTCAATATGATAGGCGTTTACCGCAACATAGGTGTCTTTTACCGTAATTCGCAACCAGATAGTTCACTTTTTTACTACAATTTGGTTCAGAATTTAAACAAGAACAGTAACAGCAGACAACCCGATGTGATTACATCCTTTAATATGGCGAATATTTATGCCGATAAAAAAGACTACAATACAGCCCTTCGCCTTTATATCGAAGTTCTCAAATATTGCACCACTATCAATAACCCCCGGGGCATCATCAATGCAATGAGCGGTATGGCAACTGTTTACTCATCAATTGGAAAGCCAAAGGAAGCCATCGACTGTAACAAAAGGGCACTTTTCCTCGCAGATTCCATTAAAGAGATACCACTTTCTGTTGAACTGATGAACGAACTTCAAACTATTTACAAAGATCATGGCCAATTCAGGGATGCTTTGCTCCTTAGTGAAAAAGCAAAACGCCTCAACGACTCCATCTTGTCGTTAAATAAACAAGTCGCCATCCATGAGCTTGATATTCAATATCAATCAGAAAAGAAAACTCAGGAGAATATATATCTAAAGTCAGAACTTACCTACCAGTCAAAGATTTCAAAATACCGTTTCTATTTCATCACTGCGCTGTTTTTAGTCTCGATAATATTGCTTTTCGGGCTGTGGCGAAGGCATAAATTGTACCAATCCCGTGAAATCGCCTACAAGGTTCTGATGTCAAAATACACTAAGGAAAGTGAACTCAGGATTAAAAATCCCGAACCCGAACTGATCAGTTACGAAATTCCCAATGAAACGGAATCTTTGACTGATGAACTTTCATTGCTCAGTCACCAGTTGATCCATTATTACAATACAGAAAAACCTTACTTTAATCCAACTTTAAAGATTGAAGATGTTTCGGCTAAACTGAATATCCCACAACGAACCATAGCCGCTCTGCTCAAAAAACATCACAATTCCAATTTCAATGCTTTTACCAACCGGTTCAGGGCCGAAGAAGCCAAACAGCTTATGGAATCGGAAAAATATAAAAATTACACCATTGAGGCAATTGCCAGGGATGCCGGATTCGGCAGCAGGCAGAGTTTTTATAACTCCTTTGAATTGCATACCGGAATTAAACCCAGTTATTACCGCAATTATATAGCCAGAAATTCAACAAGCTCTGAAATTGCATTGTGACCATAATCGATAAGAGTCAAAAGAAAACACAAACAACCTATTATTGTGCAGTTATTTTTAATACCCTACTCGATAAATAATCATCTAATAAACAGTCTTATACGCCAACTGTAAAAAATTTTTACGACTGTTTTTCAAAATCTTGGACAAGTATATTTTGCAAAATATGCTTGATTGGTATTCCTTTGCTAAAAGTCAGATAAAAACAGTTTGCAATTTATTGAATATGCCTGACCATATTACAGGTCACAGTCCAAAATAAGGCAATTACAGCTTCGACACCTCTGGTACCGAAACTGCCTAAAAGGGTGGTTCGTGAACAAAAAATTATTTCCTTATTTATTTTGGTGTTTTTGGAACTGATGTCAAGACTGAAAGATATTGAACTATTTTCAAAATCAGGTAGCAAAATGCAAATTTCGGCTGATTTTTATCGAAAAACCCATTGATTAGTAAAAAAAATGTATCGACCAAAAATAATTAGATTAATTAAGATGATCAAGAAACTCAAAAGCAATCTTCATGCTTCCTCGCCTGAGCTAAGTACTAAAATCGTAAAGAAAACAAGGGAAAGGTTTACCATATTCACTTTTCCGGCTATCCTAATTATGGTTATTATATCAGGAGTTTTTAAAGTTCATGCGGCAGTGCCAGCTGCACCTACGGCACTGGTGGCTACCCCATCGGATGTAAGTGTTTCCATCGCTTTCACCCCACCAACAGGTACGATTACCAACTACCAATATTCCATCGACAATGGAGCAACCTTCACCGCTTTTTCGCCCGTTGACAATGCCAGTCCTGTCGTTATAACGGGTTTAGCATGTGGCACCGTTTACCAGATCAAATTGAAAGCCATCAATTCATCTGGTGCGGGAACAGCCTCAGCCGTAGTGTCTGCCACAACCACCATTGCTGCTCCTACATCTTTAGTGGCTACACCCACCACCACAAGTGCTTCAATTGCGTTTACTGCGCCATCGGGCACAATGACCAATTATCAATACTCTACCAATGGTGGCACTTCTTATACTGCTTGTTCACCAGCAGTAACGGGTAGCCCCATTACCATCTCTGGATTGACCAGCAACACGTCCTATCAGGTGATGCTCAAAGCCCAAAACGCCACGGGTGTGGGAGCTGCTTCAACAGCATTAACGGTTACTACACTTCCTGCAGCCCCTACGGCATTGGTTGCGACCCCCTCCATCAACTCAGTTTCGATTGCCTTCACCAAGCCAGCTGGTACGATCACCAACTACCAATACTCCATTGATAATGGCGTCACTTTCACAGCTTGTTCGCCTGTAGTAACTACCAGTCCGGTTACTATTTCAGGATTGTCAGGTGGTACAGCCTATCAGGCACAGTTGAAAGCGGTTAACTCATCCGGTGCTGGCACTGCATCGGGTATTGCAAATTTTACAACAATTTTAGGACCCCCTACGAATTTAGTTGCCACACCATCATTTAACAGTGTCTCCATAGCCTTTACTACTCCATCAGGTATTATTAGCTATTACCAATATTCTATAGATAATGGTACCACCTATATTACTTGTGCTCCTGCAGGTCCAAGTAGTCCAGTTACTATCATGGGTTTGGCCAGTAATACAACTTATAAAGTACTACTAAAAACTGTAAATGCTACTGGAGTTAGCGCATCATCATCGGCAATTACCTTTACTACAACGCTTGCTGCCCCTACAAATCTGGTTTCAACAGCTGGTGAAGGTAGTACTTCTATCGCTTTTACACCACCAACGGGAACAGTCACTAACTACCAATATTCCATTGACGGGGGTGTCACTTTTACTGCTTGTTCACCTGTTGTAACTAAAAGTCCTATTGTTATTAATGGGTTGAATGGTAGTACATCTTATCAGGTAGTGCTTAAAGCCGTCAATTCAGCAGGCGTAGGAGCTGCATCGGCAGTAGTTAATGCAACCTATTATGGAGCTAGCTGTTCAGATTTGAATTTTAACGGAATTAATAGTTATGTTAGTTTTGCTACGCCAATACCTGCCACAAATACCTTTACCATAGAGGCATGGATTAAAACTATGGATAAGAGTACTATAAGTTCAATATTTTCATGGAGCACGTCAGCTTCAAGCAATACTAATTTGCAATTGCTTAATTATTACGGCGGTTTAGGATTTTCGTACAGTACCGCGTCAGGTACTTCAACTATTTACACTACTGACAATTATTGGAATGATAACTGGCATCATGTTGCGGTTACACAAAACGGATCAAATGTAAATTTATATGTCGATGGATATCTGATGTATTATTCAGGGTCTATTAATATTCCATCAACCATTGCTAATTGGAATCGAGCATCCATTGGTGCCACTATTCTTCAAAATGGCACTGCTAGTTCTTTTTTTAAAGGTGCAATACAGGATATCCGCGTGTGGAATGTTGAACGCTCTTTAGCAGATATTGTCACCTATAAAGATGTCACTTTATCAGGAGCAGAACCAGGTTTGGTAGCATATTATAAAATGAGAGGAAGTTTAGTTTTAGCAAATAGTGTTTCTGGGGGATTTTATACCGGCACACTCAACAATACCACATGGATAAATTCATTAGCTCCTACAAATTTAATTAACAGTTTGTCTGGTCAATCGGGGTTAGTAAATGTACCTTTTAATGCAATTTCATCATCAGCCTATGGAAGGGATTTACAGTACCAATGGTATATCAATACCACCCCAAACAATTCGGGAGGAATTTCATTGGGGTCAGACAATGGAGCTCAAACGGATACCTATACACCACAAGCTAGCCTTGCCACTGTTGGTACAAATTATTATTATTGTGTTGTTGGTCGTTGTTTTACGACTGTTAGCCCTGTATCTGGTGCTTTTATAGTAGAAACAAAAATTCCTGCACCCACTTCATTAGTAGCAACTTCAGGAAATGGAAGTGTTTCTATCGAATTTGTTGAGCCAAAATTAAGAATTATTAAAAATTATGAATACTCAATAGATAATGGAATTAGCTGGTTAAGTTCAGGTATGGCTAAAAGTCCTGTGACAATTACGGGACTGAGTAACTGTACAAGCTATTCAATCAAATTACGTGCGGTTAACGATATAGGTACTGGCTACGAATCGGAGGCAGTTACTGCAACCCCAATTAACGGAACGCCTGCTGGATACATTTGGACTGGATCTGCGATAGGAACTCACAATTGGTCATCCGTAACTTATGGCAATGGTATGTTTGTAGCTGTAGCATTTGATGGTTCCGTAATTAGTAGTACTGATGGCATCTTATGGACAAACCGAACCGCTCCAGAAGCAAATTCATGGAGAGCTGTAACATTCGGCAATGGGCAATTTGTGGCTGTGGCAAATGGTGGTGTAAACGGTATAATGACAAGCCCTGATGGAATCAACTGGACATCTCGATATGTAGTGCTCAGCGGTTTGACTTCTGTAACCTTTGGTAATGGCCTCTATGTGGCTGTTGCAGCTGCAGGCACCGGCACTGCCAGAGTAACTACGAGCCCTGATGGGATTAACTGGACAACTAGAGCCTCAAGTCAAGTTAATGCTTGGCAATCTGTAACTTACGGCAATGGTCTTTTTGTAGCAGTATCCAATTCAGGCACCAAAAGGGTAATGACCAGTCCAGACGGGATTACCTGGACTGCTCGTAGCAGTGCAAACGAAAGAAATACTTGGCAATCAGTTACTTATGGAAATGGTCTTTTTGTAGCAGTAGCTTTAACTTATACTGGATCTAACCAAAAGGTAATGACAAGTGCTGACGGATTCAGTTGGAATGCTCAAGATTTGGATGGTAACTTCAATGGTGTTACTTATGGAAATGGACAATTTGTGGTTTTAGGTAGTTCAATTAATTCAAGTGCCGATGGTATCAATTGGACACAAAGATATGCAGATTTGAACCAATGGCAATGCGTTACATATGGCAAGGATTGGTTTGTGGCAGTATCATCCTCCGGGGATAACAGAGCGATAAGTTCTACATTCGCCGCGCCATACAGTTCTCCAATACTGAATTCAATAACTACAGGAGATGCATCCGCTTCGGTTGCTTTTACAGAGGGTGCTAGCAACGGAGGCTCAGGCGTCAGCAATTATCAATACTCCATTGATAATGGAACAAACTGGATAACACCATCGCCGGTAATTAACACAAGTCCGATGACCATTTCAGGATTAAATAATGGTACAACTTATCAGTTGGTACTTCGCGCATTGAATAGTAATGGTTCTTCCTGCCAATCCAATATGATGAGTTTTTCACCTGTTGCGCCATGCTACAACCCAACTGATGGAGGTATTATAGCCTCGGATCAAAACGGTATGGGGCCGTTTAACCCTGCCGCCTTTACAAATATCACAGGTGCCACGGGACAGACCGGTACGCTGGAATACAAATGGGTGGCATCGACAACAAGCAACAGTGGAGGCTTTAACAATATATCGTCAAGTAATTCAGTAGTTTACAGTTCAGGCGCATTGAATGCCACAACCTGGTTCAAGCGGCTTGCAAGGGTAAGCTGTGCTGCTGATTGGTCAGGTGCAGCAGAGAGCAATGTATTAACGGTAACAGTGGCTCCGGAACCTGCAGCACAGCCCACCAACCTCAATTTCTCCAATACGGTCACCGATGGGAATACCAATATTGTGGTCAACTATACCGCCTCGGCAACCGCTACCGGTTACCTTGTGGTGCGCAATACAGGTTCTGCCCCGACATTTGTCCCGGAAGATGGTACAACCTATACCACAGGGATGCAAGGTAGCGACCAGATCATTTATGTAGGTCCGGCAACTACGGCAACTGACCTGACCATTACAAAGGGAACCAGATATTTTTATGCTATTTATGCCTTCATTGGAAGCGGAAGCAATTGTAATTATCTAACTACTAATCCATTGAATGGTTCAACTACCTGTGCCCTTAACAATACCAATACATTGCCTGCAAGTCCTGGTATTCCTGTTTCAGCAGGATTCCCCGATGCAGGGATCAATGTGACCTTCCCGAACGGGACAGGTGGCACATCACTCACTGCCACAAAAACAAGCAGCACACCATTTGCCAACTTCTCGGTACTGCCGGGAGTGCGGGGAGTTTCGAACCTCTACCTCACAATCACCTCAAGTGAATCTGCTCCCGGCACTTTCGTTCTGGTACTCGACTTCTCCTCACTGGGATTGGCACAGAATAAATGGGCTTCGTTTAAGATCATGAAACGAAGCAACTCAACTGCCCCCTGGGTTGACATCACTTCACTTGGCGGTTCAATTACCAACCGCTGCCCAGATGGCGTGTGGGGCAAGTTCACAGTTTCGGGGTTGAGCAGCTTCAGCGACTTTGCCATGGGAGAAGAGGCTACGGTACACATCGTTACAAGTGCGGCAGAATCGGCAGCTACCGTCGGTACTTTGAAATATTGCATTGCCAATGCTGTTGCAGGCGACTTTATCAGCTTCAATTTAACATCCATGGGAACCAATACAATTAAATTGACCTCCCCTGTGGTGATCGACAAAGACCTGACAATCCAAGGTGCTGCAAGCGGAATTGTGTTGGATGGCAACAATGCGACCAAAGTAATGGAGATCAGTTCAGCATCCGATCCGCAGCCGGTTGTCCGAATGGAAAAACTCACGATCACCAAAGGGAACGATGCAGCCAATGTAGTGGGCGGTATCAATAACTCTGGCGACCTGTTTATGGTCAACTGTCTCGTGATTGACAATGCAGATACCGGTGTAAACGGCGGTGTTGGGGCAATCGGGGGAATTTATTCGACCGGCAACTTGACGCTGATCAACACGACCGTAGCAGGGAACGCAGGTGCAACCAGCAACGGGGGTATCGGCGGAATATGCCTGATCGAGCCCATTGGGAAGCCCCGTACCTTAAAGCTTTACAATTCAATTTTCTATGGCAATACGGGGGAATTTCACAGTATGGCCTATACCACTGTAGCAGAAAGTTACAATAGCCTTTATGAGGAAACCCTTGATGTATTGCAAACTGACAACTTCAATTTATTTATTCAGGGCACACCGGTGCTGGACAACAAATTCGAAAGTAACCCGAAATTTATCGGCAAGGCCAACAATGCAACCCATCCGTACATGATCCTCGGCATTTCGCCATGCGTTGACAGCGGCAACGACACCTATAATTTCGATGATACAGATATCCGTGGGGCAGGCTTTGGCCGCAAACTCAGCAAGGACGATGTGACCATACATAGCCCGATCGACATCGGTGCCTACGAATGGAAGAAAAGTACCGACCCGAACAATATCTTCACCTGGACGGGAACAAGCGGTACGGATTGGGCCACTGCCGGCAACTGGGACGTGAACGCTGTGCCTCAACCGGAAGACATTGTTACAATTCCAAATGTCGCGAACCAACCTGTGGCCGGTGCGCTTGCAGTGTCCGCAAGTGGGAAACTGACTATCCAAGCCAATAGTTCGGTAACAACTACCGGAGCCCTTGTGAACAACGGTACGATCATTATCCGCTCCGACATCAACGGCACTGGCTCTTTGATCACTTCCGAAAACGCAACAGGTTCGGGTCAGGCATTGGTCGAAAGGTATATGTCAAAAAATCAATGGCATATCATCTCATCTCCTGCAGGGACACAGACCATTGGCAACTTCCTGGCCGACAATATCGACATCCCAATTGTATCGGGGACAACTCCTGTCCAGTACGGCATGATGGATTACAATACCGCTACAAACAACTGGAACCCTTATTTCACAGATGCAACATCGGGCACCCTTGGCATTGGCAAAGGGTACATGGTACGCGTAGAGGAACCTGTACAGACATTGAGGTTCCAGGGAATCCTCAATGCCACAACAACTACAAATGTAAGCACCGGATGGAACTGTATAGGGAACCCTTTCACATCGGCAATCAGGATTATTGGAGTTGGGGGCAGCAACAATTTCATCGGGGCAAATGCCGGTGCATTCGAAACCAGTTATGGCGCGCTTTATTTCTGGAATCAGGCATCCACCAAATATGATGTGGTGACTCTAGGCGACCTGAGCGGTTTCAATGCTTCCGTTGGTCAGGGCTTCTTTATGAAGGCGAAATCAGGGGCCACTTCGGTGAGCTTTACCCCGGCAATGCAGGTAAACAGCAACGATACACCGTTCAAGGCAACAGGTGTACCTATCCCATCTATTCAACTAATTGTCGAAAGCGGCAGCAAAAAAGTTTCCACCGATATAAGGTTTGTGGAAGGGACAACAAAGGGGTTAGATTTCGGCTACGATGCGGGTTTGTTCACCACCGATAAGTCGTTTACCCTCTACACCAAATTGGTTGACGACAATGGTGTCGATTTCCAATTGCAGTGTTTGCCCACGAACCAGTACAAAGACCTGGTCATCCCGGTAGGCATCGATTCCAAATCCGGTGGCGAAATTGTCTTCTCTGTCAAAACTGTCCAATTAGACCAAACTTGCACAGTAGTCTTGGAAGACAAGCTAACAAACACATTCACAAATCTTTCCACAGGGAGCTATAAAGCAACCGTTGCCGCCAATACTGCCGGCACAGGAAGGTTCTTCCTTCACACTGCCGACATTATCAGTGGTTCTGATGATCAGGTGCTTCCCGGAAAGCTAACTGCTTATGTAAGAGGTAATACCGAAATCCGTGTGATTGGCGAAGTTGGAAACGATGCTGTTGCTACCTTGGTCAATGGTTTGGGTCAGGTGGTGCTAACGAAGAAATTGGAAAGTGGAAATTTGAATATCATTGGTCTCCCGAGCCTTAGTAGTGGTGTTTATTTGCTGAACATCAAGGATAAAGGTACGCCAAAAACAATTAAGGTGATGGTGAGGAAATGATTGGAAATTGGAAATTGGAAAATAGAAATTGGAAATTGGAAATTGGAAATTGTGATGATTTGAGTTTCTGGGCATCCTTTTTACCGTATTTAATCGCCTTTCCCATTTCGGGTGATTCGGTGGAGCGAAACACCGTGACCTAAAAATCACGGTGTTTTTTCTTGTATAGGATTGGGCAATGGAAGCTGGAAAATGGAGAGTAGAGAACGGGAAATAGGAGGTTTTCCCAACGAATAGTTATTTAATTAGAAAAAGGACATATTTTACTTTTATTAATTAATTTTGAATATGTTTTTTAAATAACGGAAACGAATATAATATTGTGCAGAAACCTTACTTTGTTATAAAAAGTGGTTTAAAAGTAAACAACCCTGTCGGAAGCCTTTTCTCCATCATTAGGCTAATGACAGGTTGTGTTTTACTCTTACTAATCGCTACCTGCCTATTGACGGTATCCTGTACAACCGGCAACATTGAGAAAAAAACACCGCAATTCATTGAGGACATGTCCGCCAGGATGTGGAAAATCATTGTCTCCAATCCCGATTCGGCTGAACAGTTGGGTTTCAGGATCAACGATCTAAGTGATTCATTGGATCTTTCAGAAATAAAACTGTACAATTACATGGGAATGGTGGAATTGTACCTCTACCACAAACCCGATTTTGTGAAGGCTTTAAACTGTCAGACTGAAGCGATGAAGATTTT
>JBAXWR010000210.1:0-12388 GCA_037128295.1 Mariniphaga sp. | reverse complement strand
GCAATTTGAACAAATTCTTTATCTTTACAAAAAAATTGCAGTATGATAACAAAGGAGAAGCTTATTCAAGCCATCAATAAAATGCCTGATGAGTTTAGCATTGATGATATAATTGAAGAATTTGTTTTGTTAAGGAAAATCGAGCTTGGGTTGGCTGATGTTGAATCTGGTAGGGTATATTCAAAGATGGAAGTTGAAGAAAAAATGGCGAAATGGTTGAAGTAATTTGGACTTATAGAGCTTACGAAGACTTTAAGGATTTGGTTGAATATATTGCAAAAGATTCGGAACATTATGGTTCATCTGTTAAACATTCACCATAGCTAAAAGAACCTGAGCAAGAAATCGCTTTTAGAACAATTAAAATAACAATTACCAATTTGATTTGATAGTAGGATAGTAGTGTTAATAGGTTTTAGTTGGTTTTAATTCGTTTTTTAAATCAACCATATCCGCTAATTTCCAACAGCCAGTCTCCAATATTTCATCTTTATTATTCATTTTTAGTAAGTTATCGTCTCCGTCCGATAGAACATCCGCTCTTTCCCGTACTTCCGATCGCGGACGGTTGTCTTGCTTCCTTCTTTCCCTGGGTTGCACGGTCCCAAAAATCCTTTGAGCAATGACATAATTATTGTTCAGGACCGCTTACCCAGGGTTATTCAGGTTTGACCCATTCTGGGTCGGAACGTAAAGGATTTTGTATGGAATCCAAACTTTAATCATTTTTATGAAAAATATCTAATATACAATATATTAATAAGTTACATTTTGGCGCGAACGAAATACTAGAGGAGATATCCCAAACTTGCCAGATTAATAGAAAGTGATCAGAAATTAAAGGATTGAAAATAAGGTAATAAGGTTTTAAGAGGTGGTGGTCATTTTACCCTGTTACAAAGGTTAAAAATCAGAAAATAAGGTTTGTAAGCAGAAAAGACCTTATTTATCTTTTCTTTTTAACCTTAGTAACCCACGATACCCCCCAAGCGGCGCAACTAGGAAATCCCTAAAAGATCAAATCTACACTGCGCCGCAACGCCACAGCCAAAACGATCAATGTGATCGAAAAGAGATTTTGTTTATAATCGTTTCCAGAACCATTTTTTGGAAATCCATTTACCATCCTTGCACGATCTGCCAGCGGCAAGTTGCCAGCCACCAGCCGCAATTTTCCCCCAGCACGATCCGCTAGAAACCAACCGCCCGCCCCCAGCCGCATTATTTCCCGAATCACCAGTTCTTAAACAATATATTCCTACCTTTGCTTCAAAACTAATTTTAACGGTTATGAAATCAAATCGACGTCAATTTCTTGGGACTGCCTTAACCGGCGGACTTGCAGCTACATTACCTTTCAACTCCAATGGTTCAGAACCGTCTGGCTCCAAAGCAGGTATCATCAATGCCAATTATGCCAAGCTCGATGAGATCCTGCAACAACCGGTTTTCAAAAAAGAGTTTTTCCCAAATCCTGTAGTTATTGAAACACTTGAATTGTTGCGTTTTAAGGATAGTTTCCTATGTCGGGTCAGATCTAAAGATGGTGCTGAAGGGATCTCAGTTGGCCATAGCGGACAACTTCGATCGCAGTACCCGATCTTTACAAATTTGCTCCAACCTTTTTTTATCAACAAAGATGCACGCGACCTGGACCTGATCCTCGAACGGGTTTATGTTTATAAGCTCAATTTCAGGCTGAGCGGTATGGCATTGGGCGTACCATTGGCGACAATTGAATTCGCCATCCTTGATATGATGGGGCGTATTGCCAAAAAGTCGATTGGGGAATTAATTGGAACGATCCATAATCCTAAAGTATCTGTTTATCAGGCAACTGAATATCGAGAAAAACCTGTTAAGGAATCAATGGAACTGATTACCCGTGATGTTGCCGAGTACAATGCCAAAGCCTTAAAAATAAAAGTAGGAGGTTTAATGTTCGGGACAGAGGACCTTCATGCAGTGGGACCAAAAAATCGGACTGAGGAAATGATCCCATTGGTGCGCAAGACCTTCGGCGACAAGATGGTACTATATGCCGATTCAAACGGCTTTTATTCTGTGGAAGAGGCGATACGTGTAGGCAAGTTATTGGAAACCTACAAATTTGAGTTTTTTGAAGAACCTGTCTGCTTCGATTGGTACGAGGAGACCAAACAGGTGGCCGATGCATTGAAGATTCCGGTGGCAGGTGGTGAACAGGAATTCAGCCTTCATGGTTTCCGTTGGCTGATCGCCAACGATGGGCTTCAGATCGTCCAACCCGATTTCTATTATTTTGGTGGAATGATCCGATCCATGAAAGTTGCAAAAATGGCTTCTGCTTTTGGGAAGAAATGCACACCCCACATGACGGGTGGCGGACTTGGTTTTTTGTATATGATCCATTTTGTTTCGGCCCTGCCAAACGCTTTGCCCTATCACGAATTCAAAGGATTGAAGACAGATGTTGTTTACAATTGCAGCACCTCGCCTATGAAAGTAGAAGATGGGATGATCAAAGTTCCGACAAGCCCTGGTTCAGGAGTAGAGATCGATCCTGAGTTTATAAAAAAGCACCTGATTGTTAAAGGATGAAGAGACGAAATTTTATCAAAACTACCGGAATCGGCAGCACCCTTGCTTTAGCAGGAACTTCTTCAATTGCCAACTCATTGGTTCCGGATAACGACACCTGGTATAACCGACCTATGCGATGGGCGCAACTTACACTGGTTGAGAATGATCCTGGTAAGTTCGATCCCGATTTCTGGCTAAGTTATTTCAAACGCATCCATGCCGATGCTGCCTGCCTGAGTGCCGGTGGAATTGTGGCCTATTATCCGACTGATGTTCCGTTGCACCATCGCAGCGATTGGTTGGGAAGTTCCGATCCATTTGGTTATCTTGTGAAAGGTTGTCGGAAAATGGACATGTCGGTAATGGCACGCACTGATCCACATGCTGTCAGGCAAAATGTTTACGATGCGCACCCCGACTGGATAGCGGTAACCGCTAACGGCGAAAAACGTCGTCATTGGGCAAATCCTGATTTATGGGTGACCTGTGCCCTGGGGCCTTACAATTTTGAGTTTATGACCCTGGTACATCAGGAGATCATGGAGCGGTACGAACCGGATGGCATCTTTTCCAACCGTTGGGCCGGACATGGCGTTTGTTATTGCGAACATTGCAAACAAAACTTCAAAGCTTTTTCAGAACTTGATCTACCTAGAAGTTCTGACAAGTTCGATCCTGTTTTGCAGAAATGGAATGATTGGAATACAATCAGGCTCAAAGAATTATGGGTTTTATGGGATGGCGTGATCAGGAAACAAAAGTCCACTTCGCGATTTATCCCGAATGGCTTTCCCGACAAGGTGATTACAGGAAAACTTTCGGATATCGTTTTTACCGATCACCAGGCAAGGAGCGGCATGATCCCCCCATGGTCGAATGGAAAAGTGGCCAAAGAACTTAGGGCATCAATTGGGATGAAACCTTTGGGTGGAATTTTCAGCGTTGGTGTTGAGGAGTCCTACCGTTGGAAAGACTCCGTTCAAAGCGAGGCGGAAATCAGGGTTTGGGTTGCTGAATGTGTGGCCAATGGAATGAGGCCCTGGTTTACCAAATTCTCTGGCGTCCTGTACGATAAAAGGTGGCTCGAAACGGTTGCCAAAATTTATGAAGTGCTTTACAAAAACGAAAGTTTTCTGAGAAATATTGCCCCAATGGCACGTGTCGGATTGGTATTTTCGGAGCAGAACCCAAACTATGGCAGTAAAAGCTGGCAACAAAAAGCTGGGGATCATTCGCTTGGTATGTACCATTGCCTGATCGAAAACCGGATTCCTTTCGAAATGGTCAATTCAAGCCTGCTCGACGCTGAACATCTGAAACCTTATAAACTTCTTGTCCTTCCCAATATTTCAACCCTTTCTGATCGACACTGTGACCAGCTCCGCCAGTTTGCCGAAGGTGGCGGAAGTATCGTAGCCACCTATGAGACATCACTTTACGATGAGACGGGAAAACAAAGAAATGATTTCGGATTGAACAAGCTGTTTGGTGTTTCCTATGATCAGAAAGTGGAAGGACCGATGCAAAACAGTTATCTTCGGTTAAAAAATGACCCGGCAACCAACCATTTCCATCCGGTTTTACATGGACTGGAAGATGCCTATCGGATCATCAATACAATCTATCATGTTAAGGTGCTGCCAAAAATGCAATTTTCTGAACCGGTTACGCTAATTCCTACCTATCCCGATTTGCCCATGGAGGATGTTTATCCACGCGTTCCGGAAACCAATATCCGTGGACTTTACCTGAATGAGGTAGGGAAGGGGAGAGTGGCTTATTTCCCTGGGGATATAGACCGGACATTCTGGCAAATCATGTCCGTCGATCATGGCAAGTTGTTGCGCAATACGATCCTATGGGCACTTAATGAAGATCAGATCGTTACAGTTGAAGGTCCGGGTGTGATAGATATTACAGTCTGGCGGCAACAAAATTCAATGACAGTCCATTTGGTGAACCTTACCAATCCAATGATGATGAAAGGGCCATTCCGGGAGCTGATCCCGATGGATTTGAAAGTCTCCATTCAGGTTCC
This sequence comes from Mariniphaga sp., assembly GCA_037128295.1. GTDB lineage: Bacteria > Bacteroidota > Bacteroidia > Bacteroidales > Prolixibacteraceae > JAAFHB01. The sequence goes on along the minus strand of JBAXWR010000210.1, from coordinate 7,788 downwards.
TGAAGGATACAAAGTTAAAGGCGTTAGATTGCTCGTTAAGGGGCATGACCCAAAATTTGAAGTCAGCAATGGCAAAGTAACTTTAGACGTTCCACAGGTTTTGGATCATGAAATTGTGGCATTGGAGCTAAGCGTGACTTGAGAATGGGTGAGGGAGTGATGGGGAGAAGATGTGATGGGGAGAGAATGAGAAGGGGTGAAGTGTTGAATGGAGGAAGAGAGGAAATGAAAATAGCAGGTCAATAATTTTCTTGTTGATTAATTTTGTTAATATATTGAAAGTGATGGCAAAGAATATCGAAATTAAATGTGTCAATTCAAATACAAGTTGCAATTCACCGCTTGGGATAACGTTAGGTGAGTATGCCAATCAATTTGAAGTTGAATTAAAGCATCCTATACTTGGCGCTTACGTAAACAATCGCCCAAAACCGCTCGATTATGAGATGGTGAAGCCCCGAATGTTGGAGTTCTTTGATTATACCTGCCGCGATGGACAGCGGATGTATCTTCGCACTCTATCTTTTATATTGTATGCCGCAGTCAGGAACTTGTGGCCTGAAGCCCAACTTAAGATCGACCACGCCATATCCAAAGGTTATTATTGTGAGATAGAAGGACTTGACAGACCATTTACCGAAGAGGACGTATGGTTGATCAACGATGAGATGAGATCCATCATCTTACAGGATATTCCGGTTGAACGAAAAATGGTACTAACAGACCATGCTATTGAATTGCTTGAAAACTGCGGATTGTCGCGTAAGGCAGAACTTTTCCGCCATTATGGCCGTCTTTATGCCCCAATATTTACTTTGGGGCAGCACTCCAATTTTTTCTATGGACATATGCTCAATTCTACCGGTTTGGTGAAGAATTTTGGCGTGGAGAAATACTATGATGGGTTCCTGCTCCGCTTTCCAATACTAACCGATCCGGAAAAACTGGAACCAGCTATCAAACAGGATAAACATTTCAGCATTTTCAGGGAACATAAAAAATGGGCCGAAATCCTTGGCGTGGACGATATCCCCAGATTGAATTCATTGACACGCACCGGAAAACATAGTGACCTGATTAAAATCTCAGAGGCTTTGCACGAAAAAAAGATCGCCGAAATTGCCACGATGATCACGCAAAAACATGATAAGGTGAATATTGTTTTGATTGCAGGCCCCTCAAGTTCTGGAAAAACAACATTTAGCAGAAGATTGGGTATTCAATTGGCTGTTAATGGTTTACATGCATTAGAAGTTTCTGTCGACGACTTTTTCGTCAACCGGGAATTTACTCCGGTCGATGATTTGGGCTTTTACGATTTTGAAGCGTTGGAAGCGATCGACATTCCCTTCTTTAATGAATTTCTGCTACAATTGATTGCAGGAGAGGAGGTTGCAGTTCCAAAATTTGATTTTCACCAGGGGAAACGCACCTTCAATGGGAAGAAAATAAAAATGGCAAAAGACAATATCCTGATCATTGAAGGGATACATGGGTTAAATCCCGAATTGACCCCAAGGATAAACCCCGAAAATACGTTTCGTATTTTTGTATCGGCTTTGACACAAATCTCGATAGATGAACACACTTACGTTCCAACAACCGATAACAGGCTTTTGCGCAGGCTTATCCGTGACAGCAAATTCAGGGGATACGATGCACAGACGACAATCCAAAGGTGGCCAAGTGTGCGACGTGGAGAGGAGAAGCATATCTTTCCTTACCAGGAAAATGCCGACATCATGTTCAATTCAGCATTGATTTACGAACTTGCAGTGATCAAGAAACATGCAAGCCCTTTGCTCAAACAGGTCAAGGAGAATGTGCGCGAATATTCGGAAGCCGTTCGTCTGTTGATATTTATCTCCTATTTTGAGTCCATTCCTGAAGAGGAGATCCCGCCAACATCGGTGCTGAGGGAGTTTTTGGGTGGCAGTAGTTTTGATTATTGAGACAATCAACTTGCTGTTAATACCTTTATCCAATTCGTTAATAATCCTTTATTAACTTAAAATTCCATAAATCATCCTTTTCTCAGTTAGGGTAAAAGGATGATTCAACGGCTAAAATAGCATAACAGAAATGACAGGAATCAGTTTTGCCGATTTTTGGCATTGCAAATTTCTAATTACTGTAAATATCTGTATATCTATTAGTTAATAACAATATCATGAAAATGGACAGAAAAAACTTATCTCAGGACATTCTTTTCAAATTAAAAACGACTAATTTCAGGAAGTCAGTTCAGGCAATTAAAATCCTCATTTTGCTATCTGTTTTACTGTTTGGATTTTCAGGTTGCCAGCCCGACACCGGCACAAATGGAACAACCGGTGCAACCTCCGAAAATACAATTGGTGGCCAAAGCCCATTCGCTCCGATATTGGATTGGATGGTTTAAGCAAATTCACTAAGAAATCGGCTTACAAAATGCTACTCTAGACTACTTTGGGACATTACCTGCAAGTGACTCGACATTGTCCCAATGTTTTAGTTATCATTTTACGGTTACCCTTCCAAGTTCATACCACCCACCTGTATTCTTTAATTCAACTCCAAGTTTTATCGTGGGCTTGATTCCATCATTGGGTTGGAGGATTCCAACAGCAAGCGTATATTCACCGGATTTCAAGCCTTTAAAGTTGAGTTGATCATCAGAAGAATAGGGCTCGTCTGATTTCCAATTTGACGGTACAGAGGAAGTGGCATCACAGGTTTGAACGATTTGTCCATCACTGGAAATCAATGCATAACTAACTTTGGCAGGAATATAAATCGGGGCAGCACCTTTGTTTATCCAGGTTACTGAAATATTATTCTCTTTCTTTTTTGATAATGTAGCCGGAAAAACGGCTTTTGTGAGGATAAAATGGTATCCAAGCCGATTGGTCAGACGTTGGATCAATTCAGGTTCTTTTTTTAATAAATTGAGTCCGGATTCACCGCCACGGCTTAAATCACAATAGGTTGGCTTCCCTTTTTCGACACACGATTCAAGCGTGAACCCCCTGTTCTGATCGTCTTTTTTACCATACCACCATCCCAATTTTTCCATCATTTCGTAATTTCCGAAAAACTCAAATACTGATGCCATTTTTCCCTCACATCGGGTTACTTCGGATCCATTGCTGTTACCACAAATTCCGTCGCGACGTAACCCAACCCCGATAGAGACTGCCCATTCGTAAATGGCGCCATCATAATTTGGCCCTGTAGGAAGCTGTAACAAAGTCTTATGGAAGGCATCACGGTGCAATTGGATGTGCTGTTTGTATTTTTCAATAGTAATATCTGGCTTACCAAAAGGGTACATATGCCCTTCACCCCAGTTTCCGTACGACCGGATGTCAACAAAAACAATATCCGGGTTGCCATCATACCGGGCAGCAAGTGCTTTGATAAAGTTTCCCATCTTTTTCATAAATACAGGGTCATCGAAGACCGGAACCAACTTTGGGCCAGGTGTTCCTGTCGTACTCAGTTTGGGGTCTTTCAGTTCAAATGTTTCATATTTTGCCCCTGCATCGAATACCCATTTGGGGCTTACCCAAAAATTGGAAGAATGGGTACTGGCACACATCACCCCAAAGGCAAACTGTTTTCCTGCCTCTTTCCATGCTTTGATATCATTGTCAATAACATCCCATTGGTAAACACCTTCCTCGGGTTCCAATTTTGACCAACTGTATCGGATGTAACCAACAGAAGCAAGGTCGAGTACCGCAACAGGGTGGTTCTTAACCGCACCATAAATAACCCATCCTTTGCCTGGATTGACAATCGCCCTTGTCGAAAAAGTTGGGGTGACAATAATTGTATTGCCCTGATTGACTGTTTTTTGTAGTATATTCTTGTCTTTCAGGCCTTTTCCGGGTTGTAGAGCCTGAATAGTCTGACCAAAACAAATGAATAATGTCAGTAGATAAATCATTTTTGGTAATACTCTCATATGTTGAATTTTTAACTATTACTTGCCCGATCCCGGAATTGAAACAGTTGCCTGATAATTGGATGCATTGTATTGTGGATTTCGTACCGGTTGATAAAGCTTACCCGGTTTCGGATTATCGCTTTGGGTGTAAATCCAGATTTCATGGGGATCCCACACAAAGATTTCATCCCGGCAATCACCGGTGACATCCATAACGGCATTACACATGTCAGGGTGTCCATCATCGGGGAAAACCACCGCTTTTCTAGCCCGGCCATCATACATCCCGCCAAGATCTACGTTTGTATTGTGAAGGAAGAACTCCTCTGATTGGCCAGTCCAGTTAACTGGCAAACACATACTTCCAAACTGATTGGGTTCAAAGCTTTGGTAGATATTACCGCTGGAATCATAAAAATGAACAATGCCCTGATTGCCCCAGAAATTAATCGAAACAGCTTCCAGTCCAGGGAGATCGTCACGGAAATTGGCCACAGTCGGATTCTGAACATGACCGATAAAATGATGTTTTAAGATTTTCCCTTTCAAATCAATAAAGAGCATTCCTTCATCACTTGCAGCGCATAGAATGACCGGTTTTCCATTCTGTTTCATGTCAACAACAGCGACACCATCAGCATGATCTTCGATTTGATCATCAAGGCTCCACATCAGTTCTCCATTATCATCGAACATGGAGTAACCAATAAGGAGCTCATCTTTGCCATCATTGTCAATATCTTGAGCATAAGGATAATGACCTGTTTTGCAGGAACCTTTCCATAAAATATTCAATCGGTTGTCCATTGCCCAAAGGTAATTGTACCTGTCTTTGAAGATGATGTCACTGTCGAATCCCTTCCCTCTCAGGTCACAAAAAAAAATGCAATCACCCAAAATGCGTTCAAAACTGTTGTTGCTCCCGTTGGTGGAAATTTTACCGGGATTAAGTGGTGTTGGAGAGGAATACTTTATCTTTCCTGTGGCGCCTTCTGCGACATAAATGATCTGGTTCATTGTAAAGATCACTTCTGTTTTGTTGAAGTTCTGCCTCTACCCGATTAAACTCACTTCTTTCCTGTTCAAAAGTCAATTTATCATTATCGATCATTGTAACTTTTACCGAAGTGTATTTGGTTGGCAGGTCTGCGAGCAAGCCAATTTTGCCTTTGATGAAGGTAGTATCGGTTGCCGTAAGTTCAGGGCCATCCTCAAATTTAGCATGTAACCTTGTACTATCAACCTGAATAATTGCCTTTAGCCAACCTTTTTCAGGAATTTGAAATGGCTTTTCATCCAGTATTTTTTCGTTAGGTTTATGGAAACCTGTTTCGTGATTCACCAGTTTTAAAATTGCCTTCCCACCAGAAATGCCAAAGAAATAGTAGCACCGATCATTTTTATAACGGAAAATGATACCGCTTTCCGATTGACCTGTGGTTGGCCTGAACTGAGCCTCTATTGTGTAATTTCCCCAAAGTTCATCACCTGCAACCAATATCGGATGGGTAAACGATCCGGGTTTAAATTGATGCACCTGATGCACAACCCGATCCCCTTCTTCATCGCGTACTTGCCACGAATTTTGTTTTGATCCGGAGCTAAAGGTGGATAAAGCCCAGTTTCCTTTTGGCATTGCCTCGTGGATAAAATGGTATTCGGTATGTGCGCCACCCTCTGAGTTAAACACACCACGAGGCAACCCGTTGAAATCGTCAGTAAAAATTATATTTTCTGACGATTTATGGCTGTCGGTAAACAGGAAAACGCAAAATATAAGAATGTGATAAAGGTAAATGATCACTTCCGATTAGCTTTTTTGTTAATTGCTTTCCCACTCATGAAGAACTGGCTGCCAACAGCAAATTGCCAGCAGCCAGTACCCCGAATTCTTTTCGCTTATTACTTTTATCTTTTTATTTCAGGATAACCTCCAGAACCGGAATTTCCACCGGTGGTTTCTGTACCGGTAACGATAGGTTCAAGTTGTTCTTTTCGTCATCCCTTCCTGTACGGTATTTAATCTCGGAAGCATCATGCAAAAATTGAATGTACTTCACCTTATCGGCAATGTTTTTCAACTTGAGGTTTCCCATGGGATAACTCAGTAAATGGACATATAACCTATTGGTTTTAGCATTGTAAGTTAAAAGTGTATTGTCAGGAGCCACAAATTGGGCAGGGGCTTCGGTACATCCGTAAATGGAACGGTTGTTGTATTTCATCCATTCGCCCATCGATTTCAACCTGTCCTGCGCCCTGAAATCGAAAACGCCACGTGCTGTAGGGCCAACGTTCAATAATAAATTTCCACCTTTGCTGACAGATTCGATCAGTAATTCAAGTAATTGTGGTGTGCTTTTCCAGGTATTCTCATCGCGGTAGTAACCCCATGAACCGGAGAAAGTCTGGCAGGTTTCCCAGTTTACTTTCTGTCCGTTACGTTCGGGCCATTTCTCAACCTTGTATTGCTCAGGTGATTCAAAATCCCAGCCTCCATCTACATCTTTAAGGTCAAGACGGTCGTCGATGATAATTCCAGGCTGCAAAGTACGGACCATTTTCAGCAAATCAATGGAACCCCAGTCGTCGCGCCCTTTCCCATTCTTTCCGGGGAACGAAAAATCGAACCAGATCACACTGATTTCACCATAATTGGTCAGCAATTCACGTACCTGATTTTTTAGGTATTCGCGGTATTTGGCCATATCGCGCCCTTTGTTCAGACGGACATAAGCTGAATCGGACGTTTGGCGCTGTGGGTGATTGCTGTCGATTGTATAATCAGGGTGGTGCCAGTCGATGAGCGAGTAATAGAACCCTACTTTAAGGCCTTCAGCCCGCAAAGCATCAACATATTCACGGATAATATCTTTGCCAAATGGAGTATTAGTCGCCTTATAGTCAGTGAATTTTGAATCGAACAGGCAGAACCCTTCGTGATGTTTTGCTGTCAGTACAACATATTTCATTCCTGCCTCTTTAGCCATCCGAGCCCACTCCTTTGGATTGTAAAGATCGGGATTAAAATTGTCGAAATACTTCTGATATTGTTCATTAGTTAACCGCTCATTATTCTTGACCCACTCATGACGTGCCGGTAATGCATACAGTCCCCAATGGATAAACATCCCGAAGCGGGCTTCGGTCCACCACGACATGCGTTTGGCTTTCTGTTCCGGAGTTTCAACTTTTAACTGGGCAAAACCCGTACCCTGCACTGCAAAAATTGCAATCAGTAATAATGCTAAAATCTTGATTTTCAATCTGTTTTTCATGTGTTTGATTTTTAATTTTAGATGTTTGCAATATAGCTGAAAAGCTTTAATATTTTTTAACTTTTTCAGCTTATAACTCATAATTCAATTTTTTTGATTTTTTTTTTGATTTTATATTTTTGCCTCCCGAATTTTTTAACATCAAAAAGAAGGAGAATTGAGTTATGTCAACACAAACGAAATGGTTAAGACTGTTTTTAACCCTGTTAATAGGGGTAATCGGCACTTTTAGTCACGCTTTGAAAGCGAATGAAAGTGTTACATTGTACACACCTTACACGAAAATTTCGGTTCCACCGGGTGAATCGATCGACTATGCGATTGATGTGATCAACAATGGCAAGGAAGTGCAAACCGTCGATATTTCGGTGACGGGGATGCCTTTTGGATGGAATTATAGCTTGAAATCGGGTGCCTGGACGATCGGACAAGTTTCTATCCTTCCGGGTGAACGAAAGAGCCTTTCCCTCAAAGTGGAGGTTCCTTTGCAAGTCAATAAAGGAAATTACAAGTTTAATGTCGTGTCTCCACCGAATACCAATTTGCAGTGGCAACGGGGCAGAATTCGGCACGTTACCT
>JBAXWR010000021.1:0-47657 GCA_037128295.1 Mariniphaga sp. | reverse complement strand
TCACATTGCTGGCATTGGTTGTACTCATTATTGATCTGAACCTTCACAACAGGGACAAACATTACATCATTCCGATCACACTCGGTTTGTTTTTTGTCAATACGTTGGTTGGTTTTATCCCGGAAGCATCCAATACGCTCTTTGGAGGAATGTACAGGACGAGTCCTTTGCTGGTCATGATGAAAAATATCCTGAATATCGGTGTGTTAATCATCTTGCTGCAATCTGTGACCTGGTTGAAGAAAGAAGAAAACAGGGAAAAAATCAGCGAATATTTTATCCTCCTCTTTTCTACCCTTATCGGGATGAACTTTATGATCTCGTCAGGTGATTTTCTGATGTTTTATTTAGGTTTGGAACTCGCTACCATTCCGGTCGCTGCGTTGGCTGCTTATACCCATCACCAATCAAAATCTGCCGAAGCAGGGATCAAATTGATTCTTAGTTCTGCCCTTTCTTCAGGAATTCTTTTGTTTGGAATTTCAATGATCTATGGTTCTACAGGTTCTATTTATTTTGATACGATTACCAAGGTCTATGCAAATACACCACTACAGTTACTTGCATTTATTTTCTTCTTCAGCGGAATGTCGTTCAAAATTTCTTTGGTTCCATTCCACCTCTGGACAGCCGACGTTTACGAAGGTGCCCCAATCAATGTAACCTCTTATCTTTCAGTTATTTCAAAAGGTGCTGCTGCCTTTATTCTGATTATCGTGATGTTCACCGTATTTAGTTCGCTTGCAGCTGTTTACAAGAATATCCTTTATCTTATCGCTGTTCTGACCATGACGGTCGGTAACTTGTTTGCGATGCGCCAGAAAAACATGAAGAGGTTCCTTGCTTTCTCATCCATCGCCCAGGCAGGATTTATCCTTCTTGGTATTTTGGGTGGCAATGTAATGGGTATGACTTCTGTGATCTCCTTTGTTTTGGTTTATATCTTCTCAAACCTAGGAGCTTTCGGCGTAGTTTCAGCAATTTCAACAGTTACCGGTAAAGAGTCAATGGACGACTACGACGGTCTTTACAGTACCAATCCGAAACTGAGCTTATTGATGATGCTTTCCCTTTTCTCCTTAGCTGGTATTCCTCCGGTAGCGGGATTTTTCGGAAAATTCTTCCTTTTTGCATCAGCTGCCTCGGGTGGATATTATTGGTTGGTATTTATCGCTGTTTTGAATGCTACCATTTCATTGTATTATTACCTGCTTGTTGTGAAGGCCATGTTTATCAACAAGAATGAGTCGCCATTGGCTTATTTCAAAAGCGATCTTGCCACACGCGCAGGATTGTTGATTGCAGGGTTAGGTATTTTCTTCCTTGGTTTCTATGCTAAGATCTACGAAATTATCAGCAGTTTGAGTTTTGGGATTTTGCAGTAGCGTACGGCTTGGGGCATGGGGCGAGGAGCAAGGGGTATTTATAGATTTAATGTAAATACCTATAATATTGAAAGTTATATAGTTAGAAGAAAGAGTAAATACGAAAGATCATGACTTTAAAAGCTAAACATATCGTTGAAGAGATCGCAGGGACACGTTGCACAATTGTTGAAAAAGGGATTAGTGCTACACGTTGCGAATTTCTGAAGAAATTACTGGAATTCAATAAATTTGAAGTTGTGGTCGCTGAAGAGGCTCACGCCGCCGAAGCACCCGCAACCTATACTTTGGGTGTAACTGATTTGGTATTCAATCCGGTAATTGCTGTTTATGAGATGTCGTTAAAGACTCCGGATGGCAAGAAGGTCTCCCCTGCTTATTGGGAGCAATACACAACTGAAATTGTCGATGAATATTGGGACTTTGTGAAAAAATAGTTTGAGTTTTTAAGCTAATTTGTTTTCGATTTAGCAGGCTATTCTATCTGTCACACAATCAATAAGTTTCATAAAATCCTATAGTTCTGAACTATAGGATTTTATGATTTTTTTTGCTATTGATTTTCCTTAAATTGTAATCTCCACGATATTCCCATCCGGATCTTTGATGGCACTCTCATAAAAGCCATCCCCTGTAAAACGTGGTTCGCTGAAAATTGTTATGCCCGCTTCCCTTAAACGTTCGGTCATGGCATCTACCTCCTCCTTTGATCCAACAGAAAAGGAAAAATGGGCCAATCCAACAAGATTAATAAACATCTGTAATTCAGGACTTAATATGTCAGGTTTAGTCATAAGTTCCAAGCTGCAATCTGCTTTTTCAAAAGTCAGGAAATAGGATGAAAATTGTTTTGCCTGATTGAGATATTTTTCGTTCGATTTTGCGCCGAAGTAGGTACAATAGAACTCTCGCAATTGCTCAATATTGTTGGTCCAGATCGCTAAATGACTGATTTTCATGCTAATTATATTTTAAGATTTATATTCAATTCCGTTTTCCCTTCTCCGTTCTTCGATCAAATCAAAAGCGGCTAGCGGCTGGCTTGATCGTGCTAAAACTGTGACCGTATTCCAGAAACAAAAGCGGCTGGCGACTGGCAACAGGCGGCTTGCTTGATTGTGCTAATATTTTATATGAATTCCACAATTAAGACAATCAATAGGTCTTGAGAATTGTATGATTGGCACGAACAGCCATTAGCTAGTTGCCAGTTGCCAGTATTTCCCTTTATCCCATGCCTAAATCCCTATTGTAGCTTAAACGATTGAAATTCAATTTTCTCTTTTATTTTCTCGATTAACTGGAACACCTGAATCTCGTCTCGCAGGCTGAACCCAGGATTGTTTTTTTCCGCAATGTTCCTTACAAAATCGGCAATCTGTTCCTGTAACGGATCATGGGAGCTCTTAGATATGATTCCATGTGGTTCTTTAACAGGGTAATGGTTTATTTTATCGTGTCCAAAATCAAAGGTTGTAATTTCCCCGCCAGTGTAGATCGATAAGGTATGTAAGGGATGTTGTTCGATAAATTTCAAGGTCAATGATGCAACCGAGCCGTTTTTAAATTGAATGTGGACATTCAGAATATCGGGTGGACTTAAAGGGATCGTTCCACAAAAGACGCTAAATTTATGGAGTTGGGAATCGGCAGCCCTGAGGATCATCAGTAGATTGTTCAACAGCAGTTCATTTAGCCTGTGCGGTTGGGATGGTGCCGATTGTGAAACCTCAATAAAACAGGTATGGTTGCTTTGGCTTTTAATTTTTTCCTGAAATGGATGAAAAAGAAAGTCGTTCTGCACCTGAATATAAGTACCTCCCTCATTGGCAAGATGGATCAACTGGCTTCGCTCTTCGATTGTAAGCCTTAATTTATCCGATAGGAATAAATGGCAGCCATTCCTAATTGCAAATGATAAGTAGTCGAAATTGCAATAGTGAGGGTCGATGACGATCAACAGGTCACACAACCTGGGCATTATATCCGGACAAGAAAAAATCGATGCTCTTGTAATCGTATCGTTTTGTATCTTGCCCGAATGGAAAATTCCCTCCCAGTCAACCCCCTTTATTGAGTTGAGTGAACTTAAAGGCAACATTTCTGCTTCTCCCGGCAATATAATAGCTGTACTTAACATTCTGATACAAATATACTTCTATACATCAACCCTTTATGTTGACTCCTTAGCTTTTTATCAACCATCTTATGTTGATAAAGCCTTTTTTTATGGTATTTTTGGACATTTTGAATTTATTTATCTATTTCATCCGGTATTTATAATTTATCCGGTGTAAAATGCTTTAAACTAACGAATGGCTCAATTTGAAGATACTTTTCGGCATCAGGGAATGCGGCGGAAATTGGTTGCCGAAATTAAACAAAAAGGGATATTGGATGAGCGGGTCCTTGAAGCCATCGGGGCCATTCCACGCCACCTGTTTATGGATACAGGTTTTCTCCAGTTTGCTTATATCGACAAGGCATTTCCTATTGCTGCGGGACAAACCATTTCGCAGCCTTATACTGTTGCATTTCAGACCGAGTCGTTGCAAATAAAGAAATTCGACAAGGTTTTGGAAGTTGGTACGGGATCTGGTTATCAGGCTGCAGTGTTGTGCAAGATGGGTGCGACTGTTTATACAATTGAACGTCAAAGGGCATTGTATGATTTTGCCCGTAATTTCCTTCCAACTTTGGGTTTTCGTCCCCAATTTTTCTATGGTGACGGCTACCTGGGACTTCCAACTTACGGTCCTTTCGATAAGATTATCGTGACTGCAGGGGCTTCGTTCGTCCCTGAGCCATTGAAACAGCAATTGAAGGTTGGTGGTATTCTGGTGATCCCTGTTGGAAAGAGTGATCTTCAGATCATGAAAATCATCACACGCATCAGCGAAACCGAATATAAAGAGGAAGATAAAGGTGGCTTTGTGTTTGTGCCACTCCTGACAGGGTTATCAGAATGAAAAAAACAAACGATCGTATCCTAAAAAATGACAACCAGTTGTAAACTTCCAATTTTCTACAATGTTATGAGCTTATATTTACAGAATTAACCATTAATAAGAAGATAATGAAAAGATTGATGTTGTTATTCGTTTGCATTGCGTTCATGGTTTTTGCCAACGCCCAAAAGCCTATAGACGAAACCCCTGCTGCTGCCAAAACTGCCTTTTCGGCTAAATATCCGGGAGCCCAAAAGGTGAAATGGAGTGTAGAGAAACCCGGCGAATTTGAAGTTGAATTTGTTTTGAACAAGGTTGAGTCGTCAGCATTGTTTGATGCTTCCGGGAAGTTCCTGGAGTCGGAAGTCGAAATAAAAGAAACCGAACTTCCACAAGGTGTCAAAGCAACATTGGCAAAGGATTTCATCGGTTTTAAACTCGACGAAATTGAGAAATCCACTGATATTAAAGGGATTGTAACCTTTGAAATGGAAGCTGCTAAGGGAAAGGAAAAACTTGTAATCTCTTTTGACGGAGCGGGAAAATTACTTTCCAAAGCACCTGCCAAAGCAGAAAAAGGGGAGGAAAAGGAGAAGAAGTAAATTCACAACTAGTTGTTTGTGGCTAAACTGAATATTTTAGGGTTGGCATATTTGGATTAAATTGATCGACAGGTATTTCATTTGGAATGCCTGTCGATATTTTTTTAAATCCAATAATATTCTGTTTGACTTTTATTTTTGAAAACAATTATTACTTTTAAGGCATATTGCAATAAACAATTAATCAAACTAAGTCTTTAATTATTAAGGAGATCAAAAAATGGCGAGACGTATTATCGGTATCCATGAAAAACTTTCTGTTTTAGAGAGCTTACCGCTCAGCTTTCAACACCTCACTGCAATGTTTGGCGCAACCATACTTGTTCCGATCCTTTTAGGTGTTAATCCAGCTATCGCATTATTAATGAATGGGATAGGTACATTACTCTATTCCTGGGTAACCAAGGGTGGTATTCCTGCCTATCTGGGTTCCAGCTTTGCATTCATCGCCCCATCAATGCTGATCATCAGCACCTATGGTGGTTTCAGCCATGCCCAGTCAGGATTTATCTTTTTTGGTCTGTTCTTCATTTTGATCTCCTATGTGGTTAAATTTTGGGGCATTAAATGGATCGATATTGTAATGCCCCCGGCAGTGATGGGTGCTGTTGTTGCGATTATTGGATTGGAACTGGCTCCGGTGGCCGCCCAACAGGCAGGACTTGCCCCTTGGCCAACAGCAGTAGGACAGGTTGTTGCACCATTTGTAGTTTCGCCAAATGTTTTGATTGTCTCAATGTTTACTTTAATTGTAGGTATGTTGGGATCGGTGATGTTTAAAGGTTTTATGCAGGTGATCCCAATTCTCGTGGCTGTGGTGGCCGGGTATTTTCTGGCTCTTGCAATGGGGATGGTCGATACAACAGCTATAGCCCAAGCCAATTGGTTTGCGTTGCCTAAGTTTCAGGTTCCTGTTTTTGATTTCAACGCCATTATAATTATTGCTCCGGCATGTATCGTGGTTCTGGCAGAGCACATCAGCCATTTAATTGTAACAGGTAAGATAACCAATTCAGACCTGATGGAAAAACCCGGGCTTCATCGATCATTGCTTGGTGATGGGATCAGCAACCTATTATCAGGAATAGCTGGTTCGCCGCCCAATACAACTTATGGCGAAAATATTGGTGTCATGGCAATTACCCGTGTTTATTCAGTTTGGGTCATCCGTGGGGCGGCTCTTCTTGCCATTGCATTCTCCTGCATTGGAAAAATTTCGGCTGCGATTTCAACGATCCCAAACCCTGTAATGGGCGGAATCACGATGTTGTTGTATGGGGTGATTGCTGTTCAAGGTTTCAGGATGTTTGTGGAGCAGAAGGTCGATTTCAGCAAAAACAGCAATATGGTTCTTGGTGCCATCACTTTTGTTGTCGGCGTTAGTGGCGCAAGTGTCAATATCGGATCAGTTCAATTAAAAGGTATGGCCTTTGCCGCAATTATTGGCGTCGTTTTGTCTTTGTTGTTCTTTTTGTTCACAAAGATGGGTTTAATGAATAAGGATGTTTAATAGCAATACCTTTTATGTATCAGTAATTCAAGTACTTATATAATATCATTTATAAAAAATTGAAAGGTGCAAAGCTCCGAAAAATCATAAACTGGTTTGATATTTCGGTGTTCTGCACCTTTCAATTTGAGATGTTGATTCTGCTACAAATATTACGATGACAAGGTCGAAGGTAATCAACCAACTTCATTCCTTCATTCTTTCATTTTTTCATTTTTTAATTCCTTAATTCTGTCTCCCCTTCTCCCCTTCACAGTTCTCCGTTTCGCCCTATCCCTGATATGTATTGATTCCCACAGTCGCCATGGTCCGGTCAACTTTCTTTACCAATCCTTGCAATACAGAACCGGGTCCAACTTCAGTAAATGAAGTACAACCATCTGCAATCATGTTCTTTACCGTTTGTGTCCAGCGGACAGGTGCGGTAAGTTGGGCTATCAGGTTTGACTTGATCAATTCAGGGTCCGAAACCGGACTTGCACTAACATTTTGATATACAGGACATATTGGAGTAGAGAAGTGTGTCGAATTAATGGCGTCCGCAAGTTCGGCACGTGCAGGCTCCATCAGTGGGGAGTGGAATGCTCCACCAACACTTAATTTCAATGCGCGTTTGGCACCGGCTGCGGTCAGTTTTGCACAGGCAAGGTCAATCCCCTGAACTGATCCGGAAATCACCAATTGCCCGGGGCAGTTATAATTGGCCGGAACGACAACCTCGTCGATCTCGCCACAGATTTTTTCAACTGATTCATCATCAAGGCCAACAATAGCAGCCATTGTGGAAGGCTCCGCTTCACACGCTTTTTGCATGGCCAATGCCCGTTTTGAAACCAGGAGAAGACCATCCTCGAAAGAGAGCGCGCCATTTGCAACCAATGCGGAAAACTCGCCAAGCGAATGTCCTGCAACCATATCAGGTTGAAAACTATCTCCCAGGGTTTTTGCCAAAAGTACTGAATGGAGAAAGATAGCAGGTTGGGTAACTTTGGTTTGTCTAAGGTCTTCATCTGTTCCACTAAACATCAGGTCGGTAATGCGAAAACCCAATAACTGGTTCGCTTTCTCAAATAACTCTTGTGCCATGGGAGAATTGTCGTACAGGTCTTTACCCATGCCAACAAACTGGGCTCCCTGCCCTGGAAATACGTATGCCTTCATTGTTTTTAAGTTCTAAAATTTCGGGTGCAAAGATATAAATTATCAAATAAAAAAGGTTGTTCCTCAATTGGGATGTCAAATGCTCTATTGATTTAATATACAGGTAGTTCAGGACTATGACAAATCCGAACTGATCAGCCTTATAAACTCCAGCCTTGTTGCTTCTTTCTGGAAAGCACCCGTAAAATCGGAAGTTGTAGTTACAGAATTTTGTTTTTCTATCCCCCTCATACTCATACACATGTGTTTCGCTTCGATAACAACGGCAACGCCTAGTGGGTTCAGTGTTTTCTGAATACATTCCTTAATTTGCATTGTGAGTCTTTCCTGTACCTGTAAACGCCGCGAATAAGCTTCCACCACGCGTGCAATCTTACTGAGACCTGTGATGTATCCATTGGGAATATAGGCCACATACGCTTTCCCGAAAAATGGAAGCATGTGATGTTCACAGAGCGAGTACAGCTCAATATCCTTAACGATAACCATTTGGCGATAATCTTCCTTGAACATGGCCGATTTCAGGATCTCTTCAGGATCCATATTGTATCCCTGCATCAGAAACTGCATGGCTTTGGCCACCCTCACCGGAGTTTGAAGCAATCCCTCCCGTTCAGAATCTTCCCCAATCAAATTTAGGATCTCGCGATAATGCCCGGCCATCTTCAAAATGGTCTCTTCGTGATAGACTTCAACTTTGCTATAACCTTCGTTATCTTTGCCGTTCAGGGAAAATTTCATGCTATTTTATTATTTTCTGTCTTTAAATCTACAAATGAACAACTTTTTTTAACCTTTTTCTAAATATTGAGTATAAATGTTTGTAAACAAATTATCAGTTTACCGATTCGTTAGGCTATTTTTGCATCAAATTATTTATTCAATTCATTGCAGATGAGAATCCTTTTTGTGGGCGCAACATGTTTTGAACTTTACCAGTTTTTCGAGAACATGAAAGAGGAGCCCGATAACAGGGGGCCGGTTTTCCATTACAAATGGTACGACCTTGATATTGACCTTATTATTACTGGATTAGGAACTACATTTACCACCTTCTTCCTTACCAAGGCACTTAACTTGTATCATTATGACTTGGTGATCAATGCCGGAATTGCGGGGACTTTCAGGGACGAGATATCACTCGGGACTGTTGTGAATGTTATCAGTGAACAGTTCTGTGATTTTGGAATAGAGGAACCTGGGAATATTAAAACAGTTTTTGATGCCGGATTTGTGAACCCGGATGAATTCCCGTTTACTGATGGGAAACTAATATGCACTACTTTCTTTGATCATTTAGATCTCATTGATGTTCAAGGAATTACTGGAAACATTAGTCATGGTGCAGCGGATAGCATAGCCAGACTGAAAAGGGATTTTGATCCCGATATTGAATCGATGGAAGGCGCGGCCGTTTTTTACGTTTGCCTTTTTGAAAAAATCCCATTTCTCGAAATCAGGGCCATCTCCAATTATGTCGAAGTTCGGGACACCACAAAATGGGATATCCCAACAGCTATTGAAAACCTGACCGATGAGCTTTTCAGGTTCCTTCGTAAATTTGCTCACATCAAACAAATCTCTTAGTTAATATGAACATTAAAAAGTTCACATTCAATCCGATATCCGTAAATGCTTTTGTACTTTGGGACGATACCCTTGAATGTGTGATTATTGATGCTGCGTGTTTTTATCCCCAGGAGGAGCAGCAACTAAAATCGTTTATCGAAACCAATCATCTTAAACCCTTGAAATTGCTAAACACACATGGCCATTTCGACCATCTGATGGGGAATCGGTTTGTAGAAAGAACCTGGGAATTAAAGTGTGAAATTCATAAAGAGGATAATTATTTGTTGGAACAGGCATCCAATCAGGCAGGTATGTTTGGGATACCCATGCAACAACCTCCTAAAGCTGGTCATTTTTTTGAAGATGGGGATACAATCGAATTTGGAAATTCAACATTAAAAGTGATCCATGTTCCCGGACATTCACCTGGTGGTGTAGCCTTTTACTCAGAAGCCGACCGTTTATTGATCGCTGGAGATATATTATTTTATGGTTCGGTTGGTCGAACCGATCTTCCAAAAGGAAATCATGTACAATTGATTTCAGGAATCCTTGGAAAGTTGATGGTTCTACCGAAAAATGTTGTTGTTTATTGCGGACATGGCCCGGAAACGACCATCGGGGATGAAAAGAAGAGCAATCCATTCCTTAACTGATTGTTTGAAGTAAAAAAAATCATATTTTATTCCGGTTAAAGGTGTTAAAATTGCACCGTTAAATCGTTAAAATGCAATTATAATGGCAATAGATACATTTGTAGGCCGACACATTGGTCCACGTGAAGCAGATATTCAGGAGATGTTGAAGGTTGTGGGAGTACAATCACTTGATGAGTTAATCGATCAGACTGTTCCGGCCAACATCCGGCTTGAAAAACCCTTGAACTTACCCAATGGTCTTACCGAGCGTGAGTATTACAGGAAGATTCTTAAACTGGCCAAGAAAAACAAAGTTTTCAATACTTATATCGGAATGGGGTGGTATGACACAATTACCCCGGCAGTCATTCTCCGCAATATCCTTGAGAACCCGGTTTGGTACACATCATATACCCCTTATCAGGCTGAGATATCACAAGGCAGGTTAGAGGCATTGTTGAATTTCCAGACAATGGTCTGTGAAATGACTGCAATGCCACTGGCAAATGCCTCTTTATTGGATGAGGCGACCGCGGCTGCTGAAGCGATGCACATGATGTATGCACTTCGTTCGAGGGCACAGGAAAAAGCTGGTGTCAATGTTTGTTTTGTTGACGAATTGGTATGGCCACAAACTCTGGATGTTTTGATCACCAGGGCTGAACCCCTTGGCATCGAATTGAAAGTTGGGAATTTTAAGGAGACTGTCATTGATGGGAATTGGTTTGGCGCAATCATGCAGTACCCAAATTCAAATGGCGTTATTGAAGACTATTCCAGTTTCACCAAAACGGTGCAGCAAAAAGGATGTAAAGTTGCAGTTGCTACCGATCTTTTGGCACTTGCCTTGCTGACACCTCCCGGAGAATGGGGTGCGGATATCGTTTTTGGTTCATCTCAGAGGTTTGGTGTATCCATGGGATATGGCGGCCCAATCGCGGCCTTCTTTGCTACCCGTGATGAATTCAAGCGGGACCTTCCCGGTAGGATCATTGGCGTTTCAAAAGATGTCAACGGAAAAAATGCACTGAGGATGGCACTCCAGACTCGTGAACAGCACATCAAAAGGGAAAAAGCGACTTCAAATATTTGCACAGCCCAGGCTCTTCTCGCAACCATGGCAGGGATGTATGCCATCTATCATGGACCTGAAGGAATTAAGGCCATTGCCAATAGGGTAAATAATATTGCGTGTCTTTTATCGACAGAGATTTCAAAATTGGGTTATACACAGGTTAACCAGAGTTATTTCGATACAATAAGGATTGACCTGCCACGACATGTCAGACGCGAAGACATCGAATGGTTGTCGCTCGACCTGGAAATGAACTTCAGGTACTTCCCAAATGGCCAGGTTGGCTTAAGCATTGATGAAACAACTAATATAGAGGACATTAACTGGATTCTGGAAGTTTTTGCCAAAGCCGCAAATAAACCGGTGCCGTTGATCTATGGTATTTCAGATAATCAATCAATTGAAGCGTCATTCCAAAGGAAATCACAATTCCTGAAACAGAAAGTTTTCAGTCAGTACCGTTCCGAAACAGAGATGGCACGGTACATCAAACGTCTCGAAAAGAAAGATATTTCATTGGTACATTCGATGATTTCATTGGGATCGTGTACGATGAAACTCAATGCTGCCACCGAAATGCTGCCGCTTAGCTGGATAGAATTCAATGGAATACACCCCTATGTCCCTAAGAACCAGGCAATGGGGTATCACGAACTCATGGAAGAACTTCGGCGCGACCTGGCTGAAATTACCGGTTTTGCCGACATCTCCTTACAACCCAACTCGGGTGCTGCCGGTGAATATGCCGGGTTGCTGGTTATCAGGGAATACCACAAAAGCCGGGGAGAAGGCCATCGGAATGTTGCGATTATCCCATCGTCAGCCCATGGAACAAATCCGGCAAGTGCTGTTATGGCAGGAATGAAAGTGGTCGTTGTTCCTTGTGATGAACGCGGAAATATTGATTTAGAAGCACTGAGAATAAAGGCTGAGGAATTTCAGAATGACCTGTCTTGTTTCATGGTGACTTACCCTTCCACACATGGGGTTTTTGAATCCTCAATCACCGAAATGTGCAAAATTATCCATCAGTTTGGTGGACAGGTCTATATGGATGGAGCCAATATGAATGCACAGGTTGGCCTTACCAATCCAAGCCGGATTGGGGCTGATGTTTGTCACCTGAACCTGCACAAGACATTTGCCATTCCTCATGGCGGAGGTGGTCCAGGAGTTGGTCCTATCTGTGTCGCACAGCACCTTGTCGAATTTTTACCGGCACATCCGGTGATGAACAACGGTCATGTGGGGATTCACGCGGTTTCGGCGGCACCGTGGGGAAGTGCTTCTGTGCTCACCATCACCTATGGATACATCAAAATGCTGGGTGCTGATGGCTTGACGGATGCTACAAAAATTGCGATTCTGAACGCCAATTATATTGCGACCAGATTGAAAGACAATTACGGAATTTTATATACCGGTGAGAATGGAAGGGTTGCCCATGAGATGATCCTCGAATGTCGCCATTTAAAAACTGCTTCCGGGATAACGGAAACTGATATATCCAAACGGTTGATGGATTATGGGTTTCATGCCCCTACCCTATCCTTCCCTGTTCATGGAACATTGATGGTGGAACCTACTGAAAGTGAATCAAAAGAGGAACTTGACCGATTTGTGGAAACCATGAACCTCATTTTTGAGGAGATCAAAGAGATTGAAACCGGTGTAGCCGATTATGAAGATAACGTATTAAAAAATGCGCCCCATACTGCGGAGATGCTCACTGCAAACAATTGGGAACACTCCTATTCGCGTGAAAAAGCCGCATACCCGCTTGATTGGCTTCGTGAAAATAAGTTCTGGGTACCCGTGGGCCGTGTAGACAATGCCTGGGGCGACAGAAATCTATTTTGTACCTGTGAACCGCTGGAGAATTACAAATAGGAGTGGGAGTGACTTTGAGAGGGAGAGAATGGGAGAGGGAGAGACTTGGTGAGAGAGTGACTTGGAGAAAAAGAATAGGGAAAATTGAATTGATAATACTATAAGTAATTGATATAATGAGAAATACTTTAAGAAATAGTAAAATATACGATTTCAGATTCTCCCTCTCCCTTTCTCTTCCTCACCCCTTCTCCCCCTCCCTCCCTCTCCCCACGCCCCATGCTCCCTGCTCGACGCTAATTTCCAACTAAAACTCCCCCACCATGGTCGTATTCCCCAATGCTAAAATCAATCTCGGACTGAATATCCTGCGAAAGCGGGAAGATGGTTATCACGAACTCGAAACTGTTTTTTATCCTATCGGATTAAAGGATGGGTTGGAATTCATTGAAAACAAGTACAATAAAATCAACTTTACAAATTCGGGTCTCCTGCTGAACGTTGATCCGGAAGCCAATATTGTTGTGAAAGCTTATCGGTTGCTGGCTGCAGATCATTCTCTTCCTGGCCTCGATATTCATTTGCACAAGGTGATCCCGTTTGGAGCAGGCCTCGGCGGTGGCTCATCGGATGCTGCTTTTTTATTAAAAGGGTTGAATGATTTTTTTGAGCTTGGCTTAACGATTGATCAACTAAAAAGTTATGCTGTAAGGTTGGGTGCCGATTGCTCTTTCTTTTTGGAAAACCGACCCACCTTTGCAAGTGGGATTGGGGAGAAGCTTCAGACCATTGAGGTTGGCCTCAAAGGGTATTTCCTCGTATTGGTCAAACCGCCATTTGGAGTTGGAACCAAAGAAGCCTATTCTAAGATTAAACCGGCAATTCCTACGATCAGCCTGTCGGAAGCCATCCTTCAATCTCCTGAAAAATGGCAGGAATCTGTATTCAATGATTTTGAGCATTCTGTATTTAAACTCTACCCAAAAATCGCCGAACTGAAATCCAAATTAATGAACATGGGAGCTGTTTATGCGGCAATGTCGGGAAGTGGTTCTTCAGTTTTTGGATTGTTTAAAAATGAACAACATTATAGACCTGACAAATTCGGCAATGATTTTTTTATCTGGAAAGAAATGCTGTAAGACAGATGTTTCTCATTTTGATGAAATCAGTATATTTACGTTTATTATCCAACAATAAATATCTGGTTGAAAAACAAAAGATTTGTAAAACGTATTAATTTGCTGAAATGAAAATAGAGAAAATAGTAATACGGAATTTTAAAGGATTTGCAGAAAAAACATTTATCCTGAACCCAAATTTTACGGTTTTTATCGGAGATAATGCCAATGGAAAAACAACAGTTTTAGATGCACTTGCAGTTGCATCTGGAAGTTTTTTGAGAGGAATCGATGTTATTTATAAAAGTGAAGCTAGAGGTATAAGCAAAAATGAAATCAGGGTGGTTACAAAAGATGGTCAACCGAAGCCACAGTTGCCTTCTGAAATTGAAGCTTACGGAATTGTAAATGGGAAATATTTACCTGGCGGATGGATTCGAGGAGTAGAGAAGATTACTAAAAAGACTACAACAACTTTTGTCAAAGCTAAAAACATTGAAAATGAGGCAAAAACTATGCTTTTACAAAGCCGTTCAAATGGTGGGGTGACATTCCCGGTTATTGCATATCATGGCACTGGTAGATTATGGGCTGAGCATGAAGAAAAGAAAGTCACGTATAAAAAGCAGGACGAAGGTGTTGCTATGGCTTATACTAATTGCCTTTCTCCAAAGTCTTCAAGCAAGGAATTCTTATCGTGGTATAAAACTTATGAAGATGAAATAAGGAAATTCGATCAGGAATCGGACAAAATACTGTTGGAAACTTTTAACCAATGCATTCTATCTATAATTCCAGATGGTCGTTGGCAAAAAATGGCTTACAGTTTTAAAGATGAAGATTTGATTGGAATTTTTTTATACCCCGATGGTAAAAGTGAAAAACTACTCTTTAACCAATTAAGTGATGGATATAGGAACCTTATTGGAATGGTTGCTGATATTGCCTACAGATGTATAAAACTAAATCCACATTTAGGCATGAATGTGATTAAGGAGACTCCAGGAATCGTGTTGATTGATGAACTTGACTTGCACCTACATCCAAACTGGCAAAGAAGAGTTGTAAGTGATTTGAAAATGACTTTCCCCAAAATACAATTTATAGCTACAACACATTCACCATTTATTGTGCAATCGCTTAAAAAAGAAGAGCTTGTAATACTTGATGAAGAAATTATAAAGGATGGTGACCCTTTTAGGAAAAGCATTGAAGAAATTGCTACCAATGAAATGGGTGTAGAGGATATCCCAAGAAGTAAGGAATTCCTGAAAATGCAAAATGTAGCAGTTGAATACTATAAATTAATTGCCGAGGGAAGAAGTAGCGATAGCGATGAAAAAACGTTACAGCTTAGAAATCAGCTAAATAAATATGAAGAAATGTTTGGGGAAGATCCGGCATTCGTGGCTACCTTGAAAATAGAAAGAAAGACCAAAGGCATATGAGACCCATAAATAAAAATCCATGGCCAATAGAGAATGGCATACCAAAAATATATAGACCTCCCTCTAAAGCGAAAAGCGATTTGGAAGGGAACCTTGGCAATTATTGTAGTTATTGTGAAGTTTATAGTTCCGACCTTGAAGTTGAACATGTTATTTCTCAGAATCAGGATAATACCTTGGTCTATAACTGGGATAACTATCTTTTGGCGTGTGGAAGGTGTAATGGGAAGGACAATAAAGCGACCAGACCTGTTGCTTTAAGCTCGGTTCATCTTCCCCATAGAAACAATACTTTTCTGTCATTTCGATATAAAGAAGGCGGTTATGTGATTGTAAATCCTCTATTATCTGGCCACTCAAAAACAAATGCTGAGAACTTGTTGGATCTTGTATGTTTGGATAAAATCCCAGGCAATCCAAAATATCCTAAATTAAATCTTAATGATACAAGATGGAATCATAGGAGAATTGCCTGGGAATATGCCAAAAGAAAGTTACCGGATTATGAATCCGGCATTTTAAGTGCAAATGACATTGTTGAGTTTGCATTACAACGAGGTTTTTTCTCGGTATGGTTTTCTGTTTATGAAAACCATACACCAGTAAAGAAATTATTGGTTGAGCTTTTTGAAGGAACAGCAAAAAACTGTTTTGACGACATAAATGGTTATCAGCCAATAAACCGTAACACTGGAAATCCAATCGACCCAATATAATATAATCTTCAACCATGGACGATCATCAACCAAAACCCATCCGTCGTGTCCGGTACAACGGCACCCACCCCAAATCCTTTAAAGAAAAGTATAAGGAATTGCAGCCTGAGCAGTATGCCGATGACATTGCCAAAGTGATGCAGCAGGGGCGTACCC
Source organism: Mariniphaga sp. (assembly GCA_037128295.1). GTDB lineage: Bacteria > Bacteroidota > Bacteroidia > Bacteroidales > Prolixibacteraceae > JAAFHB01. The sequence goes on along the minus strand of JBAXWR010000021.1, from coordinate 31,495 downwards.
CGGCAGGGATGCACCGCTCGATTTGCGTCAACGAAATCATGGAATTCCTAAAAATTGCTCCCGGCCAGGTTGGGTTGGATGCTACCTTGGGTTATGGCGGCCATAGCCTGGAGATCCTGAAATGCCTTGTTCCGGGTGGGCATCTCTATGCCACAGATGTCGATCCATTAGAATTGCCCCGCACAAGAGAGCGCCTCGCTTCTTACGGTTATGGGCCGGATATCCTGACTATTAAGAAGATGAATTTTTCTGAAATAGATCAGATTGCAGAAGAGGCCGGACCACTGAATTTTGTACTAGCCGACCTTGGCGTTTCATCAATGCAAATCGATAACCCAGACCGCGGTTTTTCGTTTAAGGTGGATGGGCCAATGGACTTAAGGTTGAATCCCCAAAGTGGAAAACCAGCGTCTGCCGTGTTAAAATCCATTTCCCTACAGAAACTGATGGAGCTGTTCGTCGCAAATGCTGACGAACCTCATTACGAACCGATTGCAAAAGCCGTCATCAGTACGATTGCAAAAGGATTGCCCATTGAAACAACAAAGCAATTGCAAGCCATTATCAATGAGGCACTTGTTTTTCTTCCTAATAATGACCGAAAAGAGGAAGTTAAAAAATCGTGCCAACGTTGTTTTCAGGCACTCAGGATCGAAGTGAACGATGAATTCGGGGCACTCGACAAATTTCTGGAAAAACTCCCATATGCCCTTGCCCCTGAAGGACGCGTAGCTATTCTTTCTTTTCATTCAGGTGAAGACCGGCGTGTAAAAAAATCGTTTCAAACCTACTTTCGCGGTGGCTTTTACAGCGAAATCGCATCCGATCCCATCCGGCCAACAGTAGAGGAGTGTAATACAAATCCGCGTGCAAGGTCGGCCAAATTGCGTTGGGCCATAAAAGCTTAAAACGATTTTTTATGCTATCTTTCGGAAAATAAAAACAATTCTAAAATTAAATGCTTGCGTATGGAAGCGATTGAAAAGTATATCGAAAAATTTATTTTCTGGAGCCGTTGGTTGCAAATGCCTGTTTATTTGGGACTTATTGTTGCCTCGATCATGTATGCCATAAAGTTTATGATCCAGTTGTGGCACCTACTTTCGGGTTTTTCAGTGATGACTGAAAATACAATCATGTTGTCGATTTTAGGCCTTATCGATATATCTATGGTTATCAATTTGTTGGTAGTTGTATTTATTGGCGGGTATGTGACTTTCGTAAGCAAAATTGATTTCGATGGCCACGAAGACAAACCCGACTGGTTAATGAAGATTAATGCCAGTACTTTGAAAATTAAACTGATTATTTCATTGGTCAGTATTTCTGGTGTACACCTTTTGAAAACTTTTATCGACATTCACAATATTCCTTTGCAGGATGCAATCATGCAGGTTGCCATTCATCTGGTTTTCCTCTTATCAGCACTTATTTTGGCATATACCGATAAGGTCATGCATTCGCATGGAACTTCAATAAACCATTAAAGTTGAAAGAATTTTCCCAATTCTAAAATCTGCGAAATGGATCGCCTGTTGATTTTTGGGATATTGAGTTTAGCGGTTATCATTATTTCATGGAAGTCACGGTTTCGTACTACATCCCATGGTTTTTACCGGTTTTTCAGTTGGGAGTGCATCTTATTGCTTTTGGTAACCAATTATAAGTATTGGTTTGATAATCCTTTTATCATTAGACAGTTATTGTCATGGTTATTTCTATTTATTTCCATCTATTTCCTTATTTCCGGTGTGCTGCTCCTTAAAAGGATAGGCAAACCGAATAAGGAGCGAAGTAATCAAGGCCTTTACCAATTTGAACAAACCTCCAAACTTGTTGATTCCGGGATTTTTAAATACATCCGCCATCCGCTCTATTCATCACTGCTCTTCTTAACTTGGGGAATCTTCCTGAAGAACATTACCATAGAAACTTTGATCGTATCCTGCGTATCCACTTTGTTTCTTTTTCTAACGGCCAAAGCCGATGAAAAGGAATGTATTCAATACTTTGGGAAACAATATGTTGGGTATATGAAGAGGACAAAAATATTCGTTCCGTTTCTTATATGAACACTGGTAGTATATCATTCAAGTTAAATTATAAATAGGAAAGGGAGCCTTGTAAGCTCCCTTTTCTATTCTATTGATTAACAACCTAATTCAAAATCAATTTAAAATTCTGGTCATCGAAGTATTTGGAGAATTCCATATCGGTGGAGGCAAGAGTTTTGAACGCCTCGTCCTTTTTAATGGCCTTTGTGAGATTTTCGTACATCACACTTGTTTTAGCGGCACGAGCTGCGATAATGGCCTTCAGGTAAGAAATACGGCCTGTTTCAGGAGCATTTGCCAAGGTGCGGGCAGCACCGCTGTTGTCGCCGCTAAGCAATTGTGCCAGTGCATGGTTGGCAAAACTTAGGGATTCATCATTATACAATTTAACGGCTGTTTCGTATTGGCCCTGAATAATCTTTACGATTGCAAGATTTTCGCTTACTTCTTTGCCGGAGCCTGATGCTGCGCCAAAAAGTTCTTCCGCTTTGCGAAGATTCTTCTTTTTGAGTTCAACACAACCTAAATTGTTCTGAATGATCGGGTTTTTGGGATTGAGCTGGTCAGCCTTTTCAATGTTAGTGGCTGCGGCATCAAATTCCCCCAACTCAAAATTTATGCTCCCTAGGTTGTTGAAACCTCTCCAATCGTCAGAATAAGTTTGGGTCATACTTGTGTAAATATTTTTCTGAGTCTGGATGTTTGTTGACAATGAAGCAGCATACACCATTTCAGCCGGGTTAAGTTTTGAAGGATCACTTGCGGCTAGTGCGCTCAGTTCCTCATCGGTTCGACCTACCAAATCGACCGAAGCAGTAATTTTGGATCTGCGCAATTTGGGTAAAATATCATTGGCCACAGATGTAAAAGCAGAAGAGAGATTCTTTATTTCGCGTTCGCGCACTTCCGGATCAGCGTACATTGAGAGTACACGGAGAATCAGTTCCTTATCCTGGATTGTCGATTTTTCCATCAACTCCTTGAATCCGTCCCAATCTTCAGGAGTATATTTGGTTTTCAGGTCAACATTTACATTGTTCTTTTTTAGATCCTGATCAATAATTTTTGATGCTGATCCTTCGCGTCCTTCCGACAATTTGGTATTTAGGTCAAGCGCGCCGTCAGGAGATGCATACCCCGAAATCTCAACCCCCTTTAATTCTTTGCGATCAGCTTTGTAAGCTTCTGTTATGTAAGTACTTAAGTGTTTAATTTCTTCCTTTGACATTTCCTGGCCCCGCACTTCGGAACTGTTGATCAAATAAATAAGGTCTGCCACATATTTATCGGGTACAATTCTTTGGTATTTATCGGTCGCAGCATTATAAATTCCCGTTGTGTTTTTACTTTTAATGACACCCTGGATAGTCGCCGGGCTGTTGTCAACCAAAGTAGAGGTAGAAATAACTCCTTTAGCCAATTTTATAGGGTCAAACTCAAGTTTCTGTTTGCCCATTGTGGCATTGATCTTTAGTACCAACTCCGATTTTCGCATTCCAAATTCAAAAGGAATCGTTCCTTTATACGAAACACTTCCACCATCGGCAAAGCTGATCTGTTTATTATTTGCCTTGACCGATTCACCCTGAAGGAAAAATGGCTCAAGATATTTCTCTCCGTCAGCGGTCATTAAAACCGGTGTCGCAACAATAGAGGCTTTTTTCAGAAAATATTTTTCCGGAATACGTCCCTGCAATGTCATATTGACCTTGCCATTATGCGTTTCAAGAGTTTCAGGAGCCACAGTATAGCTCATTTTACCTGCATCAATTTTCATTTTTTTCAGGGAGGCACAACTCGTTAGTACAGCAATGCCAAAAATGAATAAAACCAAATAATTGAATTTGAAACTTCTCATTACAAAATGCTATTGATAAATAAAATGGTTGTTTATATTTCGTTTACTTCTGTCGCAAAACTAAGCTTTTTAACGTTATGGAATCGAGGTTTTAAACAATTTTAACCTTTTAAAATCTCCCTACTTATACCAATTGGATAAAGCTTAGAAAATATTGTATTTTTAACCAATTGATAATCAATATTATTACCAACAAAGTCAACGTTTGATGTATCTATAATCAAGATTGGAAATTCAGTTTGCTGGGAAAAGAAATTAAAATATCCTTCCCTGATGGTTCTTAAATAACTTGCTTCAATCGAATTCTCATATTCCCTTCCACGTTTGCGTATATTTTCTATCAGTTTTTGTTCCGGTAAATGCAGGTAAACATACAAATCGGGTTTAGGCAGACGTTCGTAAATGATATCAAAAAAACGTCTGTATAAATTGTATTCATCGGGTGCCAATGTATTTTGGGCAAAAATCAACGATTTCATAAAGTAATAATCCATGATGGTCTGATCGTGAAAAAGGTCGCGGTTGCTCAGGTTCGTTTTTAGTTGAGAGTAGCGTTCTGCAAGAAAGGAAAGTTCAAGCGGAAATGAATATTTGACCGGGTCACGATAAAACTGAGGTAAAAAAGGATTGTCTGAAAATCCTTCCAAAATCAATTTACTGTTTAAGTCAACGCTCAGCATTGTAGCCAGAGTGGTCTTTCCTGCGCCAATATTTCCCTCAATAACAAGATAATCAATACTCATAAACAATTTTCTATTGGCTTCCAAAATACAATAAAAAAAAGAGGGAACAAAAAAATGTCCGGTTTTGCCGGACATTTTTGAACCTTATTTATTGATTTGGTTTGCGCAGCGAGTGGCTGTGCCCGTGATCCTTCGATTCGTTGCGTTCAGGACGCGGGGCCCTGTCTGAATGTTCGCTCTTTGCCTCACCCGAGCTTTGGCCTTCAGGTTTGGGAAGCAATGCTTTGCGCGAAAGTTTCAGCTTTCCTGATCTTTGGTCAACTTCAAGCAGTTTCACCTCAACGATATCGCCGACTTTCAATACACTTTCGGGATTTTCGATCCGTTTCCAGTCGATTTCCGAAACATGCAACAAGCCCTCTTTGCCGGGCATGATCTCAACAAATGCGCCAAACTGAACGATAGATTTTACCTTACCTTTGTAAACCTCCCCGACCTCAGGAATGGCCACGATTGCGCGGACACGTGCAACTGCGGCATCAATCGAGTCTTTATCCGGTGCGCTGATTTCGACGTGACCAAAATCACCAACCTCTTCGATAGAAATTGTGGCCTTGGTATCTGCCTGTATTTGCTGGATAATCTTTCCACCTGGCCCAATTACCGGCCCGATCATATCCTTAGGAATAATCATTTTGACAATTCTTGGAACGTTGGGTTTGTAATCTTCACGAGGCTGATCGATCACTTCCAATATTTTACCAAGGATATGCGCCCTGCCTTCTTTGGCTTGTTGCAAAGCTTTTGCCATCACTTCATATGACAAACCATCAACTTTAATGTCCATCTGGGTAGCCGTAATCCCTTTGGTCGTTCCGGTTACTTTAAAGTCCATATCGCCCAGATGATCTTCGTCACCAAGAATATCAGATAGCACTGCAAATTTATCGGAGCCCTTATCGGTGATCAAACCCATTGCGATACCCGAAACAGGCCGTTTCAGTTTGATTCCAGCGTCCAGCATTGCCATAGTTCCCGCGCAAACAGTAGCCATAGAAGAGGATCCATTCGATTCAAGAATATCAGAAACAACACGTACAATGTAAGGAAAGCCTTCTGGGATCATCCGTTTAAGCCCGCGATGTGCCAAATTTCCGTGGCCGATTTCGCGACGTGAAAGACCACGTGGAACTTTCGCCTCACCAGTACTGAATGATGGGAAATTATAATGCAAAAGGAAACGCTCCCTGCCCTTAAGAGTCACATTATCAATGATTTTCTCATCCATTTTGGTCCCAAGGGTAACACTTGTCAACGACTGTGTTTCGCCACGTGTGAAAATGGCAGAACCGTGTGAGCCAGGCAAATATCCAACTTCGCCCCAGATCTGACGGATCTGGGTAGTTGTACGACCGTCAAGGCGGACACCAGCGTCAAGGATCATCCGGCGCATTGCCTCTTTCTCAACATCATGGTAATACCTGCTAATCAAGCCTTTATTGATCTCATTGGCTTCTTTCCCTTCGCTGTAAGCTGCAACAAAATCTTCTTTTATTTTGGCAAATGAACTGGTACGCAAATGTTTGTCATTGATCAGCGAAAGTGCAGTTTCGTATGCTTTCTGATAAGTTTCTTTCCAGATCAGCTCGCGAAGTTGTTCATCATTCACTTCGTGGCAATATTCACGTTTCTGAACGCCAACTTCCGCTGCCAGTTCTTCCTGAATTTTGCAATGGACCTTAATGTTGTCGTGGGCAAATTTAATGGCTTCAAGCATCTCTTCTTCCGATACTTCGTCCATTTCACCCTCAACCATCATAATATTGTCGTACGATGCCCCAACCATGATATCGATATCGGCAGATGCCAATTGTTCGGCAGATGGATTGATCACAAATTTTCCGTTGATCCGGCTTACGCGTACTTCCGAAATGGGACCATTAAATGGGACGTCTGAAACAGCAAGTGCGGCTGATGCAGCCAACCCTGCCAGACAATCGGGCATCTCATCTTTACCTGATGAGATCAAGGTAATCATCACAACAGTTTCTGCATGAAAATTATCTGGAAATAAAGGCCTTAATACACGGTCAACCAAACGGGCAGTCAGGATTTCATCATCTGAAGGCCTGCCTTCCCTTTTCAGGAATCCACCCGGGAATCTTCCGGCTGCAGAGAATTTTTCGCGATAATCAACAGATAGTGGCATAAAATCGACGTTTTCAGCAGCTTCCCTGGCAGAAACCACAGTAGCAAGCAACATGGTGTCACCCATTTTTACTACTACGGAACCATCGGCCTGCTTAGCCAACTTCCCTGTTTCGATGTTTATCGTACGACCATCGCCCAGATCAATTGTCTTATTAACAGCTTTGTACATAATTTTGAAAAAAATAATTTTATTAATACTAAAAACAATGGGTGGGGCTTTAAATATTTAAAAAAAGGCAATTCGAAAATTGCCTTTTTGGGTAGTTCGTTATTTACGAAGATTGAGTTCCTTGATAATTGCACGGTAACGCCCGATCTCTTTTCTTTTGAGGTAATCGAGCAATGCACGCCTTTTACCAACCAATGCGATCAAAGCACGCTGCGTCCCGAAATCCTTTTTGTTCACTTTCAGATGTTCGGTAAGGTGGCTGATTCTGAAAGAGAAAAGTGCAATCTGCCCTTCGGAAGAACCTGTGTTTGTGGCACTGTTGCCATACTTTTCAAAAATCTCCTGTTTTTTTTCTGTCGTTAAATACATTACGTAAAAAATTATGAATGATACAATTATTGCCCCGCAGTATTCGCGTTCGATATCAACGGTTCAACATTATTTAAAAAATCGTACAAAAGTACAAAAATTTAACTAAAGAATTAAGGTCATTATCAATTTTATTTCTATCCTTCTGCCAAAACTTGCAGAAGTGCCTTGATATACCCATAGGCAAACGCAAAACCTTGTTTTCCACTAGCTGGATCAGGATGATAGGGAACATGGTCGGGCATTACCAGGTACGGATACTCCAGATCTTTTAACAGTTTCAGGATCTGATAGAAATCCAGATCGCCATTATCTGGATAGACCTCCTGAAAATTATCCCAGCCGCCTTTGATATTCCGCAGGTGAACATTAAAGATCTGTTTCCTTTCGCCAACCCATTGAATAATAGGAAGTATTTCGGTTTTGGGATTTTTCAACCCCTCGGCAACAGAACCGAGGCAAAGGTTGAGCCCGTGGTATTTGCTCTCATAAAGTTTTGCAAATCGTTTGATCCCTTCAAAAACGTCAGGACTGTTCCACCTTGTAACACCCCGAAAACCTGCATGGGTAGGTGGATCGGCAATATGGTTTGCAAGCCTGACTTTATACTCTTCGGCAACCGGGATCAACCGATCAAGAAGGTAGGTAATCCTTTCATAGACCTGGTCGGCAGAAACGATTCCTGCAGTAGTTAGTGGCTCTTTCTTTTCAATGGCTGCCTGATAATTCCATGTATTGTATGAAGCATTTCCGCGATGGGGATCCATTATTTTCCCGGTCCGTAGAATGGGGAGGATCGTCGTGTTGTAATTCAGGCAATGGACACCTGTTTTTCCGGCAACCGAAATCATTTGCTGGAGCATTTCAATTTCCCGGTCGCGTTGGGGACTCTTACCAAGCATTATATTGGGGAAAGCGACTTTTTCAATCCCTTCGGAACCCAATGGTAAATGATATGCATCGAGCGAAATCCCATACTTTTCGCACAATTCTTTTTTTGCAAGGGAATCCTGAAGATCCCATCCAACTCCTTTAATGAATTTAGGGGATCCCCCGTCAATGTTAAAAACGCCATGACGTGCTTTAAATTCAAGGTTTTCTAATGTGGTTTCGCCTGATTGGCATCCAACCTTCATCAATACCTTTTTGGGAACAGGTAACGGTTTTCGCGATTGGTCATTTTCAGCAGTGGAAGCTGAAGCCGACATTCTCGTACCCAATATTAAACCCGCAGCAGTACTTACTGAGATAGCTTTCACAAAACCTCTTCTCTCCATATTAATGTCTTCCCTATTTGTATTTGCCATTTAAAACAGATTTAATTGTTAGTACAAATCTAACTTAAACTACGAAATCAGGAATAAAAAGATTGTATTTTCAATTCGTGAATTCGTGGTCATATTTACTTAAATAATATTGGATTAACATGCGAACCACAATGGTTTTCAGAATAAAATTAACTAACAAACATATACATTCATCATTTGGAGTTATGGCAATTAAAATCCTACTTTTGCGGAAAAGAACTACGCTTAAACGATAATTTTTTATTTAATTGATTATAAAGACAATAAAAACTTTTTAGGCAAATAAAATTAATTTATGAAACCAAAAATAGCTGCGCAGTCAGGGACTTTCGAGTCGAGCGACGTGATTTTCCTGATAGAACCGCTTCCCGACAATTCGGGCCGGAAACTTGAAATCTCCTCAACCGTAATGCAACAGTTTGGTGCCAGTTTCAAACGGATTGTCTCTGAAATGCTTGATCAGTACGAAATGACTGATATTCACTTAATTGCAAAAGACAAAGGTGCGCTTGAACCTACAATTAAGGCGCGCCTTGAAACTGCGCTTAAACGTTGCCTCGATCAACAGGAAGGGACACTTAAATAATTGCAAACATGAAAAGTTTTAAAAAACGGAGGTCAATGCTTTACATTCCGGGCAATAACCCGGCGATGATTCAGCAAGGAGGTGTTTACGGAGCCGACAGTATCCTGCTCGACCTTGAAGACGCTGTAGCCCTTAACCAGAAAGATGCTGCCCGCACCTTAGTAAGGAATATGATCAAAGTGACCAATTTTTACGATGCGGAAGTTTGTGTGAGGATCAACCACCTGAGCACCCCATTTGGTTTGGCCGACCTTGAAGAGATCGTACCTCTCCAGCCTTCCGCAATCCGTTATCCGAAAACAGAATCGGCCGAAGAGGTGGCCAACCTGCTGCGGATTATCGAAAAAATCGAAGACAGGCATGGCCTTCCACATAACAAAATGACCCTTCATGCGATGATCGAAACAGCCATGGGCGTCCAGAACGTATTCAATATTGCCAGCCAGTTTAGTAGGGTCGATGCCATAACCATTGGAGGCCAAGATCTTACTGCCGACATGAACATCATCTATACCCCAGATGGTATTGGTATCGACTTTGCAAGGAAACGTATCGTCATGGCCGCAAAGGCTAGCCACATTGATGTGATCGACACCATTTTCCCCGATGTAAACGATGAGGAAGGTTTGCGCAAGGAGACCGAATATGCCAAGAAAATCGGGTTTACTGGAAAGGCTGTCATCAACCCACGGCAGATTGATGTCATTCACGATGTGTTTACGCCAACTGAAGAAGAGATCCGTAAAGCTTATCGGATCGTCAAAGAATTCAAGGCGAATACGGCGGCCGGTATTGGCGTTTTTGCCATAGATGGTAAAATGGTCGATGCACCCGTGGTCGCCAGGGCACAATATATCCTAAAACTTGCCAATGTGGAGGTGGGAAAATAGCGGCTGGCAGTTGGCGGCTGGCTACTGGCAGAATGTGCTAAACAGTTAATTTGGTGGTACAAAATTTTGTAGGTACTAAGAACGCGGCTGGCAATTGGCTACTGGCGGCTGGCGGAAGGTGCAAACGATTAAGATTATTGCAACGGAACGAATTTGTAAAATGCAAGACCCAAACAAAATACAAGATGGCAAACAAAATTATTAGCACCTACTGCCAGCCGCTAGTTGCCAGCAGCTAGTTGCCGTTTCTGATCAGCCAGCTGAAAGTTGCCAGCCGCCAGTAGCTTTTTTAGTAATAATTATATTTTAGTAATACGAACATAATAATACAATCCTGCAATGTTAAACAGTTTAGGGCGTGAAATTCCCGAATATATTGAAGGGATCGGAAAATTGGAGCCTTTTCAGGGGGCATTGAACAAGCTTCGTAAGGGCTGGATGGACGAGCCAACCATTCCTGCTCCGAACAAAGCCTATCTGCCCCATCAGAGTAAACTATGCCGTACACTTGAAGAGGCAATCATCCGTAGTAATCCGCATAATGGGATGACGGTTTCCTTCCATCATCATCTGAGAAACGGGGATATCCTTCTCGTACAAACACTTACCATACTTCACAATATGGGGATCCGCGAAATCACGTTGGCATCTTCGTCGCTGAACGAATGTCACGATCCGATCCTCCCCTACCTGAAAGACGGTACGGTTACCAAGATCTTTTCATCAGGTATCCGAAACCAGTTGGGTCGTGCCATTGCCCTGGGGGTTTTGGAGACACCTGTTGTGATCCATTCGCATGGTGGCCGTGTCCGTTGTATCCACACTGGTAAAATCCAGATCGACCTGGCAGTTATTCCCGCTTCGGCTGCCGATTGCGAAGGGAACGCTACTGGCTCACATGGCAAATCAGCCTTTGGATCAATTGGTTATGCGGTTATCGATGCTCGTTATGCGAAGCAGGTGATCGTAGTCACCGACAACCTAGTCGATTTTCCATGTATTCCACTTAGCATATCCCAGAATTTCATCGACCATGTTGTGCTTGTCGATTCGATTGGGGACGCTTCCAAAATTGCGACTGGTACGACCCGTATTACCAAGTCACCAATGGACTTACGGATTGCCAAACTGGCTGCCGATGTGATCGAACATTCCGGATTTTTTGTACCTGGATTTGCCTTTCAGGTGGGAGCTGGGGGAGCGTCACTTGCCGTAGCCAAATTCATCCGCGAAAAGATGAAAAACAAAGCGTTGAAGGGTAGTTTTATGTTGGGTGGCATCACCTCTTATTGTGTCGATATGCTCAACGATGGGCTTTTTGAAACCATATTTGATGTGCAATCATTTGATGCAGTGGTGAGTAATTCATTATTGAATAACCGCCGTCATATCGAAATACCGGCTGCGCTGTATGCCAATCCGTTCAATTGTGGTTGTATTACAAATAAGATAGACGTTGTCGTACTTGGGGCACTTGAAATAGATGTTGACTTTAACGTGAACGTGATCACCGGTTCTGAAGGTTATGTACGCGGGGCATCGGGAGGCCATTCCGATACGGCATCTGGTGCAAAACTGACCGTTGTGGTTTGCCCCTCTTTCCGTGGCCGAATCCCTATCATCAAAAAACGTGTGCATACCATTGTAACTCCTGGCGAGACGGTGCATGTACTTGTTACAGAGAGAGGTATCTGTGTCAACCCGATGTATCCGGAGTTGGAAATCAATCTCCGCAAGGCAGGCTTGAACATCAAAAACATCCGGGACCTTGAAATTGAGGTGGACGAAATAACCGGAATTCCTGGTCCACTTGAATATACCGATAAAATTGTAGGGATTGTTGAGTACCGCGATGGGACGATTATTGACGTGATCCACCAGCTTAAGGAAAAGTAAGAGGGTGAAATGGGGAGAAGATGTGATGAGGAGAGGGAGAGAAAATGAGAAGTGTGAAATGAGACTTTATAAGACTTTGTCTTTCTTTTTTTATAACTTAAAATACTATAATTTAATTAATTAAGATAAAATAAAATCGAACCGCTCCAATCCATATTAGATGCCCGCGAAGAAAGGGTTCAGCTCAAAAAGCAATTTGTATTAAAGGGGCTTCCTTGCATTGGCTTAAGCTTGAACATTCCTGGCTTTCCGAAAAGCAATCTTGTTGCAAAAGCCTTTTTTGATTCAGTTTTAAAAGAATTAAGGTATTTCTTAAAAGCACATCTATTGAATATTCTTGAGTATAACGCTATTATTGGATGTGACGATGCCGGTGATTTTTACTTCGTCCCTTGTTTAATGGAAGATATGAACCTAAGAATGATCAAGCAGCTTTGCGAAGAATTTGAGACAAACCATCCATTGGGTCGTTTTATTGATGTGGACCTTAACGATCAACAAGGGGAAACCGTTTCATCTGGAAAATCGAAGGTTTGCTTTTTTTGCCTTGAAAGGCCTGCTATAGAGTGTCGTCGCGGGCAACATCATGAGCCGGAAGAGTTACGGTCATTTATGTTTCCAAAGATGGAGAACTATTGCCGTCAACAGAGAGAGGATCGTTTGATCAAAAAACTCTCATCGCTTGCATTAAATGCCATTCTCACAGAGATTTCGCTTACTCCAAAACCCGGACTTGTCGATAAGTTCAGCAATGGGAGCCATTCGGATATGAATTTCCAGACATTCGTCAGTTCATCCGCAGCTATTTCACAAGGATTTAACGAGATGGTGCGCGCCGGGTTAACTTTTACCGATCATGACCTCGCCAAGGCACTACCTTTAATCAGAAAGATTGGATTGGAAATGGAAACCGCCATGTTCACTACGACAAATGGTGTCAACACTCAAAAAGGAATAATTTTCCTAATGGGTCTTTGCTTGTTTACCTGCGGAAAGTTAATTGGACAAAGCGGCAAATTCGACAAAGAAGAGTTTCGCCTTGTTATAATGAATATTTGCAAAAATCTAATATATAACGAGTTAGCAAGCAGGCCACATTCAATTAAAAGTCATGGGGAGACCGTATTCGGAAAATACAATTTTGGTGGGGCGAGAGGTGAAGCTGAAAGTGGTTTTCGTACAGTTTTTGAATTTGGGTTACCCCAAATCAACGATGCAGATAGGTTGAATGATGAAATCCTGACAAAAAGCTTTCTGTCCATTGCCGCTAACAATATAGATACCAATATATTGTATAGATCTAATATTGAGGTTCTTTTACATTATCAGAAACTTTGCAAAATTGCACTGGAAGATTTTACGACTGAAAATTATTTAAGCGTGATCGATTATTGCAAAAAAGAAAATATTTCACCAGGTGGTTCGGCTGATTTACTGGCTGTGACTATTTTTGTGTGGTCAGTGGAAAGGCTTGGGGCATAGGGCATGGAGCAAATAGCATGGAGCATGGAGAACGGAGACAGGAGAAGGGAAAAGAGAGAATGGTGATGCAGTGAAGGTAAGAATGGGAGAGATAGAAGATGGGAAATGAGATTATTTAGACTTTCCCGTTAATTTTGGAACACAAATCTTTTAGTTTGCACATTCAAAGCCAGTTGCAAGTTGCCAGCCGCTATTTATAAATTAAACCAAAATTGTCGTGTTATGACTTTTGAAGATACCGATTTCCGACAAGAGACACTTGATCTCGAAAATCCTTTCGATTTAAAACTTGTGAAGGACTTTCTTGCCTATCAGGGTTTTGAATTTGACCCATCGGAAGTGGAATGCACAATGATCGTCTATAACCTTAAAGGCGATATCGTGGGAACCGGCTCGCATTTAGGCAGGATATTGAAATATGTGGCCGTTGCCCCCACTTTCCGCGACACAACTGCTTTTGCCTTGATAGTGACCTACATGACCGAAAAGTTGTTGAAAATTTACAAACATACTTTTGTGTTTACCCGTCCTGAAAATTCGGTGCGCTTTTGCGGATTGGGTTATACCGAAATTGCCTCTGCCCCACCCCTCTATTGTGTTTTAGAGTTTGGTTTTGAATCGATCTCCACTTATCAGGATTACCTTAAAACGCTGAAAGTTGCAGCAATAACACAGGACATTGCAGCGATCGTAATGAATTGCAACCCATTTACAAACGGACATAAGTACCTGATCGAAAAGGCTGCATCGGAGAATGAAATAGTCTATCTGTTTGTTGTTGAAGAGGACCTTTCGGCATTCCCATTTCTGGTAAGATGGGAACTGATCCGAAAAGGGATTGCTCATTTAAAAAATGTGGTGATGGTTCGTGGCGGAATGTACATAGTGTCAGGAACTATATTCCCCGCTTATTTTCTCAAAAATGAAACAGTTAGCGATGTGATGCAGAAACAGGCAGAATTGGATGTCAGGATATTTGCCAATTATATCGTCCCAACTTTGGGAATTAAAAAACGATATGTGGGAACCGAATATTACTGTAAAACGACTGCAGCTTATAACTCTGCCATGAAAAGAATTTTGCCCCCAATCGGTGTCGAAATTGTTGAAGTGACCAGAATATCAACAGGTTTAAAGCCTGACAAAACACCCGATTTTATCAGTGCGTCCAAAGTCCGCGAAGCGATAAAACTTGAAAAATTGGAGGATGTAATCGACTTTCTTCCCGATTCAACACGTCATTTCCTCTTTTCGGAAGAATCGCTGCCGATCAGGATGAAGATCAAGGAAGGAAAAGGGAGGCACTGAAAAGGTTGCTTGCGGCTGGCGACTGGCAACTAGCTGTTCGTGCTAATAATTTTATTGCAGGGTTCTGGAGTTTGTTCTAAGTGTGGATTTCATATAAATTCGCAGTACGGTCAAAGCCAGTCGCGAGTTGCCAGCAGCCAGATACCTTTGTTTCTGGAATAGGGTCACAGTTCCAGCACAGTCGAGCCAGCCGCAAGTTGCCAGCAGCCAGCCGCATTTCGATTCTGGAATTCAATCACAGTTTCAGCACAGTCAAGCCAGCCGCCAGTTGCCAGCAGCTTATTATTGAAATAATTAAATCATAAAGTCGATCCAAATGCAACGATATTTCATCCAACTTTCGTACGACGGGACCTACTACCATGGTTGGCAGGTTCAGCCAAATGGGATTTCGATACAGGAGGTCCTTGAGAAGGCATTGTCGGTTGTGGCCCGTGAAAAAGTAGCGGTTACAGGAGCCGGCCGGACTGATGCCGGGGTTCATGCATCGTTCTATGTGGCTCATTTTGACACCGAAAACCAGAATCTCGACAACGATAAGATTATTTATAATCTCAACTGCCTGTTAACCTATGATATAGCTGTTCAAAAAGTTTACAAAGTTCATCCTGAGGCACATGCCCGCTTTGATGCCACGTCCCGGACTTACAAATATTTCCTGATCAAAAAGAAAGATCCTTTTTTAAGGCAGTTTGCCACCAAGGCAACAGGAATCCCCGATTTGCAGAAGATGAATGAGGCTGCCAGTAAATTATTTGAATATAAGAATTTTACAAGTTTCAGCAAATTGGGGACCGATGTAAAGACCAACAATTGTAAAATTGACCTTGCAGAATGGACTGATGACGGAAACCGTTTGGTTTTTACGATCAAAGCTGATCGTTTTTTAAGGAATATGGTCAGGTCGATCGTTGGGACTTTATTGGAGGTTGGTTTTGGTAAACTCACCCTTGACGGCTTTTGCAAGGTGATCGAAGCCAAAGACCGCTGTGCCGCAGGTGCCAGCGTCGAAGCAAAAGGGCTTTTCCTGGTGGATATTGGGTATCCCGAGGAACTTGAGAAGGGGTTGATTCGACCCCATACAGTATAAGAATTCAGCAAGAATGATAAGTTTTGACTAACAAACGGAATATAATATTATCCAGATCAACAATGAAAACACTACTTTCCTTTTTACTTATTTGTTGCTTTTCGATAGCCACTCAAGCCATAAAGCCTATTCCGTCAGACCCGAAAGCGACACCAGAAGCCATAAAACTATTTCGTAACATGATGGCATCGCAGCACAAAGGACTGATGTTCGGGCATCAGGATGCAATGGCATATGGGACCAAATGGTATTCGGAAGAGGGGCGTTCGGACGTGAAGGATGTTTGCGGAGATTATCCGGCCGTCTGTGGTTGGGAAATAGGGCATCTGGAACTAGGAAATGCTTATAGCCTTGACTCTGTCTATTTCGACAGGATCATTAGTGGGATCAAAAAGGTTGACGCTATGGGCGGTGTGAATACAATAAGCTGGCATTTTACAAATCCTCTGACTGGTGGAACTGCCTGGGATGTAACATCCAATAAAACAGTACCATCCATACTTCCTGGAGGCGAAAAGCATGAAGTGTTCAAACAGTATCTCGATAAGCTGGCTGTTTTCATGCTTAGCCTCAAGACAGACAAGGGGAAATTCATCCCGGTAATCTTCCGTCCATTTCACGAACATACGGGAAGTTGGTTCTGGTGGGGTAAAAACCTTTGTACGATTGATGAATACAAAGCTTTATGGCGTTTTACCGTTACCTATCTGCGCGATACAAAAAATATCCACCACCTGCTGTATGCCTATTCTACCGACCGTTTCACCACAGAGGCAGAGTACCTCGAACGTTTTCCTGGCAACGATCTGATTGATCAGGTCTCCTTCGATTTATACGACCGTGGGGCCGATTATTCCACAACATTGGCCAACTGTGCCAAATTGGTGTCAAAAATTGCCGCCGATAAAGGGAAGATTGGTGCCGTAAGCGAAGCCGGTGGCCCGATTGCTAAAAACACAGAGTGGTGGACCAAGGTGCTGCTCGAAACTTTACGGCCTTACGACCTGGCTTATGTGCTGGTTTGGCGGAACACCAATAACCCACGACGGATAATGGCTTTTGGTCCATACAAAGATTGTCCCAGTGAACAGGATTTTATAAAATTTTACAATGATCCGAAAACTTTGTTTATGAGGGATATAAGAAAATGATTGTTTATCGATGAATTACAACCATACCCTTAAAGAACTATATATATTGAAATTTGATAACTACGCTTTTTACTTTTGCAGGTGTAATCTCAATTCTGGCTAATCCCTATTCTCAATTCAGTAAGGACCTAACAGAAAACCTACAAGCATCTTATTTCTGACGGAATCTTATCATCATTTAACTTAGTGGTTGATTATCTGCGACTTGATTCATCTTGATTAATTGGATGCACCATTTTTCGACAATCTCATCGACATCATTAAATACAAATTCTTGCCCTTTAAATGCAGATTTCAAAAAACATCGACCCTCACTTGCAGTCCATTTATGGGTTGGATTATACGAAAGTCTGACACCTTTATCTGGATGGAAGTTTATAGGTAATTCCCATAATGTCCGATTATTTTGTCCCTTCTTGGTAAGGATCAGGTTTTCATTAAAGGTAAATAAAATAGATCCCTTTTTATTTAATTGATCCTGACAATCAAACAATTCCTTAGCTACATAAATCGTATTATTCGGATTATTAAACTCAGGCTCATTTTTAAATTTTACGTGTGGATGGTAATCCAACCAGGACGGAACTTTTTCAATATTTGGTTTAAATACCTCATTTATTTGTAAATAACTATAATTTGCATGAAATCCATTTGGGTAATCAGAACTTTTGATAAAATTGAATTTACCATTTTGATATTCAGCAAACTGAAACCAACCAAAAAACAGAAAAACATCTCCAATGCCAATTTTGTTATTTTCCAAATGTGATTGAGCAGCTTTAACTTGGCCAAAATTTCGTTTCCATTCAAAGGGTCTATTCGGCAATGATGATTCTCTGATATCAGGGTCTAAGTGGCAAAAATTCAAATCCGTTCTTTTTGGCAAAACATCTTTTAAAAAGTCTGAGACTTTAAAATCATCGAAAAGTTTTACATCCGAATATTTAATATCGGATGGTATTAAACCAGATTCTGTTTTATTGGATTTCATGGATGGGATCGGAAGAGAATAATATCGCCAACTACCATCTTTTGACTTAATTATAGGACTTGGTTTTCCACCATATTCTGAATCAAAACCCTTTCTACTCAATATAACCCTCATAATTAAATATTTAGTATTAAAGCCTAATTAATTATTCAGATCATTCCCTTTTGCTCAATTTAAAAATTGCTCAATAAAGTTTCAATTAACATTATTCTTTAAAGGTTCCGAAAAAATTCTTCGGTCAACCTCCCTAATAGTTTCACCTTTTTCTTTAATGAGTTCTGACATCTTGATTATCAATGTTTTATAAAATTTTTGAATGTTCTTAATTTGATCCTGGGAATCCTTGTCTGGTTTAGTCACAAGCTCAAGATTAAAAAGTAACCGTCGATCTAATATCGGTATTAGGTTTGGAAAATAAGCATTTAACAATGCAGATAAGTAAGATACACTGAAACCATCTATTTTATTCTCACTTCCCTTTTTTGTTAAATCAATAATTACCTGTACCTTAGAAATAAGTAACTCAACTTCATCCTCTTTTAAAATTTCTAATGATTTCTCATTGAAGTGATCTGAAATATTCCTTAATCCCACTGAATATTGAATCAATTTTGTGTTGATTTCGGATTCAATTTCATTTATTGTGGAATTACCTCCTTTGAAATTGGAAATGTAAAGGAGATCAATAAAGGTAAGTTCATATCGATCAGCCTTTTTACTTAAATAATTCTGGTAATTCTGGTAACTAATATCTGACTTTTTCCATTGACTTTCAGCTCTTTTATCCATAGATATAGTTTCAAATAAAGTTTCAAATATACATAATTAGGTGATTGGTTTAACTTATTTGGAAATATTCACATTGCATTTAATGTTAGGTCAAGTGCTTTTTTAAAGTTTTTCTCTAGAACCAGCATCTCCACCTGCTTAACTAAATTTGGATCACACCACATTAACCAAGATGAATATGGGGAAAGGACGATCCCATCAAGTCTTAGGTATTTCCAGCTTGCTCCTAATTCAAATGATTTATGTCTATAAGATTCATCAAGTCGATTTCCTTTTTCAATCAGTAGATATGGGATTGCAATGGCATTAAATCGATCAGGCAAAAGTTCAATTTTATCCAGTTTAATAATACGTGTTATTCGCTCATGGTAGACAACTTTATTCTCGTACAGATTCATAAAGAGTTGAGAAAATTCTTGACGTCTTAGTTCGGGATCACCAGTTTGACCTGATAATTCACCATTTTTATATTTCTGGTTTAGCTCGAAGATGTTCATTTTTCATAAGCTTTAATGTTTCTTTTTAACAGTTGGCTACCAAGTTCCAATTACAAAACTTCATTTCTTACTTCCAACAATTCCCTGTATGCTTTCAGGTATTTGTTCAACCTGACCCTGTCCTTTTCGGTGATAAACGTCAGGCGGGTTATGTCCATATTGTCCTGCAAATCATTTAATTTGACATTTATTGCTATTTTGTTTTGCTTCACACGGGAAATGAAATGGTCGTAATCTTCATCTTCCGACTCTTTGGTCACGCACTTCAGAACCTCTATGATCTCTTCGGAAAATCCTTCCGCTTCGAGTTGCTCAAAAGTCCAATCGGTATCTTCGACAAGGTCGTGAAGCACGCCACAGATTTTCTCAGTTTCAATATTGCCCCGACTCATTACCCTGATCAAATGGAGGATATATGGTGCGCCGGCTTTCTCCTTCTGATGCCGGTGAGCATTGACTGCTATTCCGATTGCCTTTTCTAAAGTTCCCATTTAGTTTTTTATGTCTCGCGAAGTACGCGAAGTTTCGCAAAGTCTTGTTTATTAGATCCTTTGCGTTCTTAGCGGCCTTTGCGCGGAATATTTAGTTTTTTTATGTCTCGCAAAGTACGCAAAGTTTCGCAAAGTCTTGTTTATTAGATCCTTTGCGTTCTTGGCGGGCTTTGCGCGAAATATTTTGCCGGTTTTGTTGTCTCGCAAAGTACGCAAGGTTTCGCAAAGTCTTATTTATTGAACCTTTGCGTTCTTGGCGGGCTTTGCGCGAAATATTTGTTTTGTTATATGTCTCGCAAAGATCGCGAAGTTTCGCAAAGTCTTGTTTATAGTTACTTCTCGTGTTCGGTCCGTTCGATGATCTCGTTCTGCAAATCCTCCCCAAGGTCATTAAAATAATCGCTGTAACCTGCCACCCTGACAATCAGGTCGCGGTAGTTCTCAGGATGTTTTTGGGCTTCGCGAAGGGTTTGTGCATCAACAACATTGAACTGGATATGGTGTCCGTCCATTCGGAAATAGCTGCGGACCAGGCTCGAAACTTTCTGAATGGAGGCATCGTCACTAAAGAACGATGGACTGAATTTTTGGTTCAGGAGTGTACCCCCGGTTTTCAGGTGGTCGATTTTTGCTGCTGATTTGATCACCGAGGTTGGTCCCTGGTGGTCGGCACCCTGAACAGGGGAAATACCTTCCGAAACCGGCATCCCTGCCCTACGTCCATCCGGGCCTGCATGCATCACGCTCCCAAAATAGACATGACAAGTGGTAGGCAGCAAATTGATCCGGTAATCGGCGCCACGTGGGCTTTTGTGCCCATTGACCGCGCTATGGTAAATATTGAAAACATCCCTTAACTGCTGATCTGCAACATCATCATCGTTTCCATATTTTGGAGTCTTGTAAATCAACTGATAATGCATTTGCGGATGGTTGACAAAATCAGTTGTAAGCGCTTCCATCAATTCATTTGTACTAATATCCTTATCTTCAAAGATATGTTTACGGATGGCCGTAAGCGAATCGGTCATTGTTCCCATTCCCACTCCCTGAATATAATTGGTATTGTACCGCGCCCCACCATTGATATAATCAGTACCCTGGGCAACACAATCATCGATCAGTAAGGAAAGGAATGGTGTCGGGATATGGTGGATAAAAATGTTTTCAATGGCATTGCTCCCCTTGATCTTGATGTCCACAAAATGGTTGACCTGTTTCCTGAAAGCATCAAGGAATTGAGGATAATCCACAAATTCGGAGAACACCCCTGTTTTCAAACCGATCTGTTTCCCCGTCCGCGGATCGAACCCATTGTGCAGCGTAACTTCCAGAATCTTAGGTAGATTGAAATATCCCGTAAGGATATAACTTTCCGTACCAAAGGCTCCGCTTTCTACACATCCGCTGGCACCACCGTTCCGGGCATCTTCGAGGCTCTTCCCCTGCCCTACCAACTCCTGGATAATGGCATCGGTATTGAAAATCGAGGGCTGACCGAAACCTGTTTTCGTGATTTTCACAGCACGGTTGATAAAGCTTTCGGGATTTTTTTTGCTGAGCTGAACCATCGAACTGGGTTGCAGGATGCGCATCTCTTCAATCACATCGAGGATCACAAACGACAATTCATTCACAGCATCAGTACCATCAGGTTTTACACCGCCCAAGTTTATCAGTGAGAAATCTGTATAGGTATTGCTTTCAAGTGCCGTGATCCCAACTTTAGGTGGTGCCGGATGATTGTTGAATTTGACCCAGAAGGATTCCAACAGCTCAATAGCCGATTCGATGGTTAATGTTCCTGCTGCAATCTCCTTTTGGAAAAATGGGTACAAATGCTGATCCAATCTTCCCGGATTGAATGAATCCCACGGGTTGAGTTCTGTAACGACACCCAAATGGACAAACCAGTAATGTTGAAGTCCTTCATGAAAAGTTTCCGGGGCTTGGGCCGGCACTTTTTTGCAAATCCGTGCCATTTCAATGAGTTCACCCTTACGGCCAAGGTCGGATTCCTGATTGGCAAGTTGTTCCAATTTATACGCATGACGATTTGCAAAAAGGATCAAAGCTTCTGCGGTGATTTTCATCCCCTTTAACTCCTCAGACCTATCAAAAGCCTTGGGATCGTTCAACCAATCGATTGCCAAAAGTGCCTGTTCTACATCGGCGATGATGTCGAGCATCCCTTTCCTGAAAACTTTGTTTCCGGCAACTGTATGGCCAGGTGCACGTTGTTCCATAAATTCCGTAAAAATCCCGGCCTTATAAGCATCGTGCCATTCAGTTGACATTTGCTCCATGATCCGGTCACGGTTGGAATGTCCTTTCCAAAATGGGATTATCTCATCCTTAAAGGCATTGCGCGTTTCGTCATCGACCCTGAACCAGACTTTCGAACGCGTGTTCAGGATATCTAAGTCTTGTAAAGAGTGGACTGTAATTTCGGGATAAGTGGGTGTTGCTTTTGGGGCAGGCCCCCTCTCTCCTACGATCAGTTCTTCATCATTAATGCATATATGCTTATTTTCAAGGATATACTTGAATGATTTGGCGCGTTGCACCGGAATTGACTCACCAAATGCCAGGTGATTCTTGTAAAATTCGGTGATCAGCAATCCGCGTTCTGATGAAATCCTGTAAACTGCATTTAAACTTTGCTCCCGAAGCCTTTTAATCCGTGGTGTCATTTTATTATCCTCCTATTTTTACTTGAAAACCGGCATCCTCAAATTGCTCTTTGAGTTTATTCATAACCGAATCATCCGGCTTCTTGTTTTCGTTCATTGTATAATTTATTTCAAACCGTTTGTATTTGCCATTTGCAGTATTGTGAAATGGCAATAAATCAATCCCTTCAATCGGATTCACAAGATTTTTGAGAAATCCGATCGTTTCATTTGTATTCTCCTGATTGTCATTAATTTCATGAATAACCGGAATCCTAACCCTTATTTTACAATTCTGTGAAGACAATTCCCTAAGGTTTTCAAGTATGGTCTTATTTGGGATTCCAGTATAAAATCGGTGCTTTTCGTTATCCATCATTTTCAGGTCATAAAGAAAAAGATCGGTAAACGGAATTATTTCCTTTAAAACCGAGGATGCTGCAAATCCACAGGTATCAACAGCCGTATGCATTCCAACAGATTTACAAGCTGTTAAAAGCTCCAATAGAAATTCATGCTGCAACAGGGGTTCACCCCCGGAGAAAGTGACCCCACCCCCCGATTCGTCCATAAACACACGTTCCTTTTCGAGAACAGTCATCACCTCCTGTACCGTTTTGACCAGCCCAACTACCTCATTGTCAGAAAATGAGAGGACTCCAATCCGTGATATTTTTTCGAGGATGCAAGGTTGTGGGTCGATGCTTTCAGGATTGTGGCACCAAACACATTTCAGCGGACAACCTTTCATAAAAACAGTTGTCCGTATCCCTGGGCCATCGTGTACCGCAAAACGTTTGATATCGAAGATGATACCGGTCGGCATAATTAAAAATTAAGAATGAAAAAATGAATAATGGGAAATCTGAAATCGAGAATCCGAAATAGAAAATCAAAAGAGGTGGGTAACCGATCAGATCAATTGATCCAGCATTCGAACAATCCCTTGCCGAAATGATGGTACAAATTAAGCCTGTAATTGATCGTGTATTTCATGGATGCGAAAGTAGGGAAAAAATCACAAATGATTGCCAGGTTCAATTATTTTTTAGTTGTTGTTCAAATTTATCTTAATCCCATTTTCTTTGATTAGGTTCCATGCCCTTACAAAACTATTTTCATCCGAGATTGTCACCCTGTTTTTTCGCAGGATTTTCTTGACAAGAATCTGGTCTGGCTTGTCAAATTTCGATAAAAACGAGCTTTTGTTGATCCTTACAAAAGTGTAGCCTTTATCCGGGGAATAAAAGAAATAACTATAATCCTTCTGATACGACATGTTCTTTTGTTTTCCGGAATCGTCAAGATAAACATCACAAACCAATAAACCTACTTTCCGATAAACCAATAACGATAGATCACCTTCGCTCAATACTTCAAAAAAACGGAAACCCGACATAAAACCGTCATAGTATAGCTTACGAAATACCCTGGGCATCCCATTTTCATCAACAAAAGAAAATCCTTTCAGGCTTAATTTGTCCATTACGATCTGCGTGGAAATCGCCTTATTGAAATAAAGGATCTCATCACGGTAACAACTATAACGCAATCCCACTTCCTGAATTTTCTCACCATCATTAAACTCAATTACCCCATTAAGAAATTTTTCTGTTAAATAGGGGTTTCCTTCGGCTGCCGGATAGGGAACAAGCCGGGTTCCCCTGATCTTTTCTGCATTCCAGTTTTCAGGAAGCTTGTCCTGTGCTTTAAGTGTCGGGCTATGAAGTAAACCGACAACCAATACAATAACCGATATAATCCTGAATGCCATATTAGTTTACTTCAAAAATTTGTTCTTTATAAAAATCTGAACCGTCTTTGGTTTTACCACATATGCTCAATTTGAAAGTACCCTGAATATCAGAAGTCTGAAATTCAACCGGGATTGTTTGTGCAGGTTTCACCGAAGGTTTCCAAAGCAAAACCTGCCGAAAATCCGGTTCGCTTTCACTTTGTGAATCGGTGTTGTTCAGGATTACCTGAGGTTGAATCACATCAAGGTTGAGTTTGATCAGGTTATCCGATTCGGGAATTTTTGAATAATCAGCTTTTGAACTGTAAATGGCCACAACACCCTGGAAACTCAGATCACCAAAAAAACGCTCACTATTGATGATCTCGATTTTATCGATGTCGGCAGAGCCCAAACTCTTGATCATATTCAAATCCTCTGTCGGAATGCCATCGAACAAAACCAATGGTGCATCTTCAAAATATTTGAACATTGGCATATTCAAAACCTGCAGGCTTGGTATTCGGTTATAAGTACGGAATTTGACCCCAGGTAACAACTCACGCGAAATATCCGAAAAATCAGGCAAATCAACAAACAATTGAGGATCAACTGTTTTCGCTGGATTGCCATAAAAAGGGTAGGTATCCCTTTTGACGATCGGAGAAGGTTGTTCTGTGACCTCTTTCTGGTTAAAAACTTTTCGGAAGGTTATGGCATCGGTATTTCGTTCTACCCGTTTTCTCAGTCCGACAGGCAATGGTTGTGGTTCAAAATCAGGCATGACCCACTTTAAGCTATCAGGATCATTTAAACTGATTTTTAGAAGTTGGGGCTGCCCTATTGCATGGCATTGGATAACAACAGGAATTCTTCCATAATAGTTTTCGATCTGAAAATAAAAACGTCCGTTTTCGCCGGTTATAAAGTATTGAAAACCAGGCAGAGAATCGGGGATAGAGAGGTAAACAACCGCGTTTTTATAAGGTTTTGCACTCCTAAGTTCAGTAACAGTCCCTTCAAGCAAAATCCCTTGATGGTTCACAGTCCCGGTTTTGACCCCACTTGTTTTCAAATTGAAAGTCGAAGTTTGAAAGTCGGGGATTACTTCTGCAATTTTTACCAGCAGGTCACCCTCAACTTTTCCCAATAAATCGTCGGTTATACGAAGATCTGCCTTTACTTTGTCCCTTGGTTTGTATTGTTTTTCAATATGATTGACCTGAATTTCAGAGCTGATAATTTCGTTGAACGGAACAATACCGGTTGGATGCAGCCCGCTGTTAGTCGGAGGCAATCCATTAAATCGGTTAGAAATGTATATTTCTTTAATTGTGATCACATTGCCAACTATCGTTGATGACCTTATCAGGTAATAACCTGAACTACAAGAGTCTGGCAGAAGGATGAAACCGTCAGCTTCCTGGTTTTTGACCTCCTTTATAATACCTGTGATCTTTTTCCCTGCATTGTTGATCAGATCAATGGATATTGTACCTGATTTCTCTGTTGAAGGGACAAAAACTTTAAGCAACAGTGTTTCCCCACTGATGTACAGGTCGCGGTCTGTAAAAAGCGTAATGCCCTTTTCTTCCTGGGCTTTCGCTGAAACAACAAACAGGAGAAACAGCAATAATATGTTTATTTTCCTTTTCACATGAAATATCTTTATTTAAAATAATTTTTAAGTTTCTGGCATTCCCTTTTCCCTTTTCAAGCTTCTAATACTCTCTCCCATTCTCACCCTCTCCGTTTCCCAGTCTTCTGTCTCAGTTCTCCATGTCCCATGCTGCCCCATGCCTACTCCCACCACGTTGGTGGAAATCCCACCGTTGTCCCGGAATATGGAATTGTGGGATAACGGTTGATCTGCCTTGGGATACTTGAGTTCATCTTACCACCTAATGTCATATAATACCGGTATTGGCGATATGAGTTAAGGTCGAAATACCCGAAAACCATTTTTGAAGCATCGCTCTTGCAAGTTATATTCCCAAAGATCTGGGTTTGTACCGGATCGAACAAACTTCCATCAGCAGCAAACTGACTGTTCAGCTTTTCGTGAAAATCATATGATCCGGTAGAAGTTCCAAACTGGTCGATAATGAATATCCAACCCTTTTGTACAACAGAATCGGTTTGAAGGTAGTCATAAGTACTGTACGACATCATCATCAGAGGCTGTTTTTCAATTTTACCGGACTGACTATAGACTTTTGGGCCGGCCAGGTAATATTCCGATTTGTAATAAAACGAATTCCATCCATAAACCTGCGGAGGTGGTGGACCGGCAACTTCAGGAGGGGTAAAGACCCATTCCATTATTGACCTTAAACCAAAACGGTAATGCGACAAAGTGGAAGTAATCGGAGCATCAATATAAGTTTGCCTTCCCTCAAAAAAGTATTCGATTGGGGCTCCTGAGGAACTTGTCCGGTATTGTTTTTCAGCTTTGTGTTCGGTATAAAAAGAAGATATTGTAGGGATTGGTGGCATTGCGACCACCTCCGACTCATAGATATCCTGAAGGATCGTAATCCTGAGTTTGTAATTTTTACCAATTATGGGAGTTGAAGAAAAATAGAAATTACCTGCACCACTTTCATAAGCAGTGGTTGAAGTTGTAGAAGTGCCAATAATTTGAACAAGTTCCACTTTTGCACCAGTCACAGGCTCTGCGGGCTGCGTACTGTAAAAAGCATTGGTTTTTGTCAGGTGGACATAATTTTGGGAAATATCATTCGTGATCTGTGCATCGACAACCAATTGACCACCAATTGTATCAATTTTGGGTGTGTAAAACTCTTCGCACGAAGCAAAGAGGATGACCAAAAATAAGATGTAATTCAGTTTATTAAGCATCAGAATTTAAAATTATAGGTGATCGAAGGTACAGGAACTCCAATAATTGACAACTTATAAATCGAATACTCACTTTTATCCGCACTTTGAATTGAGGCTTCTTTGCGATAAAAGACTGAGTAAGGGTTTTTGCGCCCGTAGAGGTTATAAATGGAGAATGTCCAACTTCCTTTCCACATCCGCTTGAGCCGAAGGTTTTCGTCGAAAGTAATGCTTACATCCATGCGGTGATAGGGTGGCATCCTGTATTTGTTCCGTTCGGAATAGATCACAACCTGGTTCCCACCGTAATTGTATTTCTGTTCAGGTAAGGTAATCGGCCTCCCCGAGGAAAATACAAAATTCCCCGAGAAACGCCAACGCCTGCTGATTTTATAGTTCATAACCGCTGATAAATCGTGTGGCTTGTCATAAACCGAGGGATAATAATTCCCGCCATTGATGATTTCATCCTTGTACTGCCCCGCTCCCTTTCGGAAAGTCCTTGAGTAGGTATAACTTACCCATCCGTTCAGACGCCCTGTGTTCTTTTTTGCAAATAGCTCAAGACCATACGAATAGCCGTTTGCCAGCAACAAATCCCTTTCAATATTCTGGTTCATCAACAACTCTGCCCCATTCTTGTATTCCAGAAGATTTTGGATTTTCTTGTAATAGACTTCGACCGATGTTTCAAAAATCCCCTTTTCCTGAGTTTTGAAAAATCCCAATGCAAACTGGTCGTTGATAAGCGGTGGCAGATAAGGATCGGCAGATTTCCAATAATCAGCAGGAGAGATAACCGCTGTGTTGGAAATCTGGTTAATGAACTGATGGATTTTCTGATAGCTTAATCGCAACGAACTACCATGCTGCATATTAATTTTCATGGCTATACGTGGTTCAAACCCCTGATAGGATTTAATGACTGCCCCCGATTTGTAGCTTATTGAATCAGTAACAGAGGTGCTGCTCCTCGTAAGCCCGGTGAGGTAATTGTAAACTGTGCCAGGCCCGAAATCGTAAAACCGCGAATATCGCAAACCCAGATTAAACGACAGGTTATCAGTAGGTTCAAAATCATCATCGACAAATAGTGCCATCTCTGCCGATTGCTCTTTTCGCATCAATTTTGGTACAATATTGCTGATTTCCTGACCTGGTACTATCTGACCGGGATCGATCAGATAACCGATGGCCTGGAACCCCGTATTGATTCGTTGCCGATCCTTTGGGAAAATAGATAATGTATATTTTAAACTTCCGTATTCAATACTTGATTTGAGCGTGTAATCATCCTCCGAGAGGATTGGATCTTTCTGATCGGTACTTGTGGCATATTTACTATAAGCAAGGCTCAAATTGGAAATGATTTTTTTCGAAAGGTTCAGTTTCCAGTCCAGCGACCCGAGAGTATTTGAATAGGCATACAATGAACTTGAATTGAGGTTGAAAACATCGGAACTCGTGTATCCCATTAATTTCAGATGATTTTTCGGGTTAAACTCAATATTTGCAGTACCGTTCAAATCATAGAAATGAGCCACACTGTTCATAAATGTGGGGTTTTTGGTTTGTTGGAGCATCCAGTCGGAATAAGTGCTGCGGCCACTGATCAGGAAGCTGCTATTTTTCTTTGCAACAAAAGGGCCTTCCACAGTCAACCGACTATTGATCAATCCAATACCTCCATTTATACCAAGGTGTTTGGGATTGCCCTCTTTTGTTTCCACATCCATTACCGATGAAATCCGCTCACCATAAGCCGCTGGGATACCACCTTTAAAAAGTGTTACATCCTTGACCGCATCGGGATTGATCATTGAGAAGAACCCGAACAAATGGGTCGTATTGAAAACCGGCGCTCCATCAAGCAGCACTAAGTTCTGGTCGGTATTTCCGCCACGCACATTAAATCCCGAAGCCATTTCACCTACACTTTGTACACCGGGCATCATCACCATGCTTTTGATAAGATCTGCCTCTCCCATCAGTACCGGAAGCTCCTTTAGGGTAACTGCGGTCATCTTGATCATGCTCATCTGAGCCTTTGTCGCTTTAGCATCTTCACCAACCACTGTCACTTCGGCTATGTTATGGCTCTCTTCAAATACATCAAAATCAGCACTCCCATTCTGGATCAGCCTGATTCGTTGGTTTTGGTTTTCGTAACCGATAAATGAGATCCGAAGGTGGAAATCCCCGGTAGGCATCTCCATTGTATATCTTCCCTTAGCATCGGTGGTTGTCCCAACACCTGTTTCGACATTGAAAACAACGGCCCCAGTAAGTGGCTCACCGCTTTTTCCGTCAATGACTTTACCCTGAAGTTTGGCTTTTTGATATCGACCCTGGTTCAAAGGATCGCCAATCACGAGCACCTGAGATTCATTCCCTCCAGATCCTGTTTTGCCATCGGCTCCGCGGGGAAAAATAACAATCGAATTATTCTGGAAGAATTTGAATGTCAGCTCATTGCTGCTAAACACCTGATTCATAGCCTGAACCAAGGGCAAATTATTAAAACTTTGGTTGATTACCTTTGATTTTACCCACTCTTCCTTATAATAAACCTTTACCCCATAGTTCTTTTGTAGGGAAGAGAAAAAATCCTGAAGGGGCACATTTGAGAAATTGCCCGAAATTTTAATTTCCTGAACCTCTTGCGACCGGCCTAATTGAGAAGAAAATAAAAGTACAAAGACCAGAACGACAACTTGATATAAAACCCGAATCTGAAGATGCTTCACAATATTGGTTTTTCTGATTGAAAATTTGGCGACAGTTTGTTGGCCGTTGGATTACTTAAATTGTAGAAAGTTTAATTAATAACCGGCTTTTATTCCATTTACCTTTAAAAGGTTCCAGGCCAGGACAAAGCTAACTTCATCAGTAACTGTTACCCTGTTTCTGCGAAGCAACTTTTTGGCCAATTTCTGATTTGCCGGACTAAACACCGATAACAGCGAATTCCGGGTGATATTGAGCGGCACATAACCTTTTTTGTCAGAAAACATATAGTAATAGTAGGTAGGTAAATACTCCATGCCCCGCTTCACATTTGCAAGATTTGCGGTTTCAAGGTTCACTTTCCGGTAAACGAGCAGCGAAACTTCCCCATCGCTCAGCACCTCAAAATATCGGTCCCCATTTTCATAGTTATCGAAATACTGATGCCGGAACACTCTTTTAACACCGTTTTCACCGATGATGGAAAATCCCTTCAAACTGACCTTGTCAACAATAATTTGTGCCTGAAGCCAGGTATTATAATAAACCAGGTCGTCGCGGTAGGAACTATAACGCAACCCGATGTTGGCCACCTTCATTCCATCGGTAAATTCAATCTCACCCATCTGAAAATTTGGATTGAGCCAAGGTGACCCAGAGTAGTCGGGATAAGAGACAAAAGCTTTACCCTTAATCAGGTCGGCATTCGGAATATTTGGCAATTCTTCCTGTGCCGAAAGTTCAACAGTTGCCAGCAATACCACTAAAAAGATAAGGGAAAGAATTCTATTGATCATATCAGTTAACTTCAAAAGTTTGTTCCTTATAAAACATAGACCCGTCCTTACTCATTCCCTGAACAATAATTTTAAAATTCCCCTTGACATCGGAGGTCGTGAAATCAAGTTTGATGGTTTGCTCTGGTTTGACTGACGGTTTCCACATCAACACTTTGCGTAGGTCCATCTCGTTCAGTTTTTGTCCATCCGCGATAATTAATGACGCCTCAGGCTGAAGTGCATCGAAGCTCAGCTTTACCAGGTTATCGGATGGCATCAAACGTAAAAAATCGGGTTTTGAGGTGTAAATCGCCACAACTCCAGGAAAGCAGAGATATCCGTAATACCTTTCAGTATTGCAAACTTCAATCCGGTCAACATCTTTAGATCCCAAATTCTTGATCACATTAAGGTCGTGAACAGGTATGCCATCGAGTAAAACTAAAGGTGGGTTTTTAAAAAAACCGAATTGTGCTGGATTAAAAACCTGCATAGTTGGGAACCTGTTGTTGGCAGAAAACTTGACCCCCGGTATAAGTTCGCGGGCAATTTCAGAAAAATCAGGGAGTTCAATAAATTTCTGTGGGTCTATCACCTGGGTTGGAATACCATAAAATGGGTAGGGATCAGTTTCTTTCACCTTTGAAGGGGCAATCGTAAGTTCCTGTTGACTAAATAGCTTCCGGAAGTTGACGACTTCAATGCCCTGTTCTGATGCCTTTCGAAGTTCGTCAGTAACGGGCAGGATATCAAAATCAAGACTATCAATGTAGAGTGAATCCTGATTATCCAGGGTAAGTTTGAGCAACTGCTTGTCCATTAGGTCTAAGCACTGAACAACAACAGGTATTTTTCCGAAATAATTATCGAGCTGAAACTTGAACCGGCCATCGTTTCTTGTGATGTAATATTTGAA